>SPDF01000017.1 GCA_004525055.1 Gemmatimonadales bacterium
CTCCACGGACTTATCCCCCCGTTTTCCAACTTTCCACACCAAAAGGTGCCCGATTATCGGGCACCTCAGAGGTGGCAGGACGGTGATCGAGGTTCAGGCCAGGTGCAGATTGGTGCACCCACACCTCAATCCGGAACCCGTTACACAGAATCACGTTACAAACCACGCGAGCAATTACTCACATGTAGGTAAAGGCGAGTAAGTGCTCACGCTAAGACGACAGGTCAGATTGGCACCTTTCGGGACCTCTAGTGGCACGAAAACGCGCACCTAAGTCGTTGTTGAAAAAGATGTTACACGAATACGGATTCCAATTGCGCGCCTCTTGCTTACCTTCGTCCCATGTCTTTAAAGCCCCTGGCGGGTCACTCAGTGGCCCGTCGCCGTCTTGCCAGGGCAATCGCGACCGGGCAGCTCCCCCAGGTCATCCTGGTGGCTGGGCCCGAGGGCGTTGGGAAGCAGCGGTTGGGCCTCTGGCTCGGCCAGTTGATCCTCTGTGAGGCCCCCGGTGAGGAGCCCTGCGGACAGTGCCGGACCTGCCGGCTCGTCCTCGGGCTGACACACGCCGACCTGCATTGGATCGTACCGATCCCCCGCCCCAAGGCCGGGGAGCCAGACAAGCAGGTCGAGGAGGCCGCCGAGAGCATCGCCGAGGTGATGGAGGAGCGCCGGAAATCACCGCTCTACTCTCCGGCCGATGGAATGTCGTCCCATGGGATGGCCTCGGCACGGCTGATCGCTCGCCGGGCGGCCCTGACACCGGTCGAGGGCAAGAAGAAGGTGTTCATCATCGGCGAGGCCGACCGACTCGTGGCTCAGGAATCGAGCCCCGAAGCCGCGAATGCACTCCTCAAGCTCTTCGAGGAGCCGCCGGCCGACACCTACTTCGTGCTCACGACCGCCGACCCGGGGAAGTTGCTCCCGACCGTCCGGTCGCGCACCGTGCCCCTCCGGCTGGGGCGGCTCAGCGACGCCGAGGTCAGGGAGTTCCTCGCCGCGCACATGGAACCTGCTCCGGCGGCGGCCGAGCTCAATGCGCTGGTGACGCGGGCCAATGGGTCGATCGGGATTGCGCTCTCCGAGACCGGCCAGGGCGCCAAGAACAGGAAGGCCGCCGCCACGTGGCTCGAGGCGGTACTTGCGGGGACAGGGCCCGCCGCGGAGCGGGCGCTGTCCCAGGCTCCCTGGTCGGCGCGGGGCGAGTTCACCGACCTGCTCGATGCCGTCGCCGAAACCCTTGGCGACGCAGCGCGTGACGCGGCCGGTGTACCGGGCGTCGACCGCGTACCAGCGGCGCTCGAGGGTCGGGAGCCTGGCGGACTGCTGCAGGCGCAGGCGCTGGTAGCCGAAGCGCGACTGGCCGCACAGGGCAACGTCAACCCGCAGCTCCTGCTCGCGGTGCTCGGCGGCGACCTCGCGGAGGTGCTGTGAGCCTCTCGCACCTCGACGCCGAGGGGCGTGCCCGGATGGTAGACGTCGGTGAGAAGCCGGTCACCGTCCGCACCGCGACGGCTGAGGGACGGGTGCGGATGTCGCAGGAGGCGTTCGACCTGGTGGCCGCACAGGCCATCAAGAAGGGCGACGTCCTCGCGGTGGCAGAGGTGGCAGGCACCATGGCGGCCAAGCGAACGGGAGACCTTATCCCGCTCTGTCACCCGCTGCTGGTGGACCTGATCGAGGTCCGCGCGACGCTCGAACCGGGGCTTCCCGGTGTGCACGTCACGTCGCGGGTGCGGTGCGAAGGCCGCACCGGTGTCGAGATGGAAGCGCTGACGGCAGCCGCGGTGGCCTGCCTCACCGTGTACGACATGGTGAAGGCGGTCGACCGCAGCATGACACTCGAAGGAGTGCAGGTGCTGGACAAGACTGGCGGGACACACGGCGACTGGAAACGAGCGTAGTTGTTTCCGGTTGACCGACCCGCCGGCAGACCCTAGTGGAGGATCAACGATTTGTTGACCCGAACGGACCACCAGATCGAACGCAATTCCCCGACGCCCCGGCTCGTCCTGCGGGGTGGCGTCCTGCTCGGCGCCGCCGTTTTGGTGTGCGCGTTGGCCGGTTGGCCGCGGCGCGCCGGGGCCGACGATACCGCCCCCACGCCTTCGGCCGAACTCGTGTCGCGGGAAATCCGTGACATGGCCCTCCGGCTCGAGGGCGCCAGCGGCGAGAGCGCGTTGCTCACGCTCCAGCTGGCGCGTGCCGACGTGGTGTTCGAGTACTCGACCCGATACAAGATCCCGGCCGACCTCAGCGCCGCCATCTACGACATCGCCCTCAGCGAAGGGATCGATCCCGCGATGGCGTTCCGGCTGGTGCGCGTGGAGAGCGAGTTCTACCAGCGCGCCCGCAGCCCCATGAATGCCATCGGGCTGACGCAGCTCCGCCTGCCGACGGCACGGTTCTACGTGCCCGACGTGACGGAAGCACAGCTATTTGAACGGGACTTGAACCTGCGGATCGGGTTCCGCTTCCTGAAGGACCTGCTGGAGCGGTTCGACGGCAACGTCGACCACGCCCTGCTGGCGTACAATCGCGGGCCGACCACCGTGGCAGGCATCCTGGCGCAGGGTGGCGACCCCCGGAACGGCTATGCCAAGAAGATCATTCGGGGTGACGCGCGCAACGCCAACGTCCCGACTATCGTGAACTGACGGGTGGAGCGGGACTGCGATCGAGGACGGCCGGCGAATCTTGCCGGCCGTCTTTCGTTTGGAGCGAGGCGAGGGCGAGCAAGGCGGCCGTCAGGACGAGCACCGCACCGAGTTGATGGAGCACCGCCACCGGCACGGGGACATGGAGCAACAGTGTCGCAATGCCGAGCACCATCTGCAGCGCTGCCAGAACGGCGAGCGCCGCAAACCAGCGCCGCGACCCGCCTGGCAACGGGACGCCCCGGCTGAACCGCCAGAGCAGCACCGAGAGCAACGCCACCGTCAGCCCGAGCAGCCGATGGTGGAATTGCACCGCCGCGATGTTCTCGAACAGATTCAGGTACCACGGGGAGAGGGCGGCGTAGCCCGGGGGCACCACCCGCCCCCCCATCAACGGGAAGGTGTTCCAGGCGTGCCCGGCGTCGAGCCCGGCGACGAACGCACCGGACATGATGGTGACGAACACGAAGGCCGCAAACCACGCCGTCCGGCGCCGAAGGCTCGCCTCCCGCATGGGATCGAGCGCCTTCGTCCTGCGAGGACCGTACCCAAGCAATTCCGCCCCGGTCCACACCGCCAACGCATAGACGACGAGCGCCAGGGCGAGGTGGGCCGCGAGGCGGTACTGACTGACATCCGTGCGGACGGTGAGGCCGCTCTTGACCATATACCAGCCCATGGCGCCCTGCAGGCCGGTCAAGAGGAGAATGCCGCCGATCCGCCATGCCAACGCCCCGCGCACCTCGCGTCGCCAGAGGAAGAACGCGAGCGGCAGCGCCAGCGCGAGGCCGACGAGCCGCGCCCACAATCGGTGCGAGAATTCCCAGAGGTAAATCACCTGGAACTGCGCCAGGGTCATCCCCATGTTGAGCTGCTGATACTCGGGTATCTGTTGGTACCGGGCAAACTCTGCTTCCCAGGCGGCGTGGTCGAGCGGCGGGAGGACGCCGGTCACCGGCTTCCACTCCGTGATGGACAGCCCTGACTCGGTCAGACGTGTCGCGCCGCCGATCAGCACGAGCACCAACACCATGGCAGCCCAGATCGCGAGCCAGGTACCGACACGACGGCGGGTCTCCGGCGACATGGTGTCCAGGTTCACTGCGACGGCGCCCGCGTCCGAAGCACCAGCGCCCGCCGATCGATGTCGTACGTCACCAGCATCACCTCCCGTACGGCCGCGCTGATGTTGGTCGTCAACTCCATCAGGGGCGGGACCGCTTCACCCTGCCGCCGACGCCGCTCCTCCGCTTCGCGCGGAGCGCGCCCCGCCATGAGGGTGTCTTCCGCCACTCCACCGTTCTTACCTTCAACGGAACCGCCCGCTTCCGCTTCGGAAATTTTCTCCCGTTCGAAACGCACGACCACCTCGTGCTGACCCGCCGGCACATCGAGCTCACGGAACACGTACACCGGCCGATCGCTCCGGGCGCCCCCGCCCGTGACCAGCGTGTCGAGCGCGGGGCGGCCGTCGACCGAAACGGAGAGTCGGTAGCTGGCCGACCGGCCCTCACACTGTACGCGTTGCCGCATGTGCGCGGGCACGTCCGCCAGCTCGGCGTCGGTCAGGGTCCTGCATCGCTCGATACGCTCGGGGCGCGCACTCCACGCCAGGCGCAGGACCGGCGTGTCGTCCGGGTAGGCGGAGAGCGGTGCACGGGAGAGCCCCACCATGCCGAGGGTGGCCGCCACCGCCACGACCGCCCCGGCGAGCTGAACGAGGCGTTTCGTCATGAGGGCTCCGCCGCAGCGGTCGTCTCACAGATGGCCACCAGGTCGAGGTCTGCATCAGGCTCGGGGACCGCCAGCGCGGCGATCGACGCCTTCAACGCGCGTACCGCCTCCACCGCCTCGCGCCCCTCCCCTGGACCGGCGTAGGCCATTGCCACGCGACGGCGGTCCACGCGCGACTGCAATTCGGCGTCTCGATCGTGATAGATCCGCTCTCCAGTCCACTTGGGGCCTTCGCGATTGCGACAGTCTCGCGGAGGACATGCGAGGACGAGCACGCCCCCCGCACCCCCACGAATGGCCAGCTCGATGACGGAGGTGTGCAGGTTCCCGGCGCAATCGACCGGATAGACCACCGCGCCGGCCGCGCGGAGGGCATCGCCGGCGTTGAGCGCCCCGTACTCGCAGGTAATGGCGACAACCTCCCCAGGTACCCGCGCCGGGCTGCCGAGAAAGGTGCGAACCTCCTCGAGCTGGTCGCGCCCCGTGCGTGCCACAGGCCCGACCCCCATCGGCGCGCACGACCCGGCGCAGATGCCGCAGCTGACGCAGAGGTCAGGTGCCACCCGGGCCACGACGTCCGCGCGCCCATCGTGCCGTTCGAGCATGCGGATGGCGTCGTAGGGACAGTCGTGATAACACTGCCAGCAACCGGTGCAGATGCTCTCATCCACTTCGGATGCAGGACGCGTGGCCCGTTCGCCCCGACTGAGGCGGGGCACCAGCAGCAACCCCAACACGACCAGCCCCCCGCCGAGCCAGGCGTACGCGGCGGGGATCCCGCGCGAGAACGGCAACCAGAAGGCATAGAAATAGTCCGCCGTCACGAGCGCTGGGCGGTAGAACGGATCCGCGACCGGTTCCATCGAGAGGGGCCAGAGAATGGCGACGGCGGTCAGCAGACCGACAAGGGTCCATCCGAGGCGCTTCGGAGGCAGGAGCGTGGGCCGGGCCAGCCGGGAGACGTGCACCCAGAGCACCAGGCCGAGGCCGAGCGGGAGGGCAACGTGGACGAAGAGGTTGAGGAAGAAGAAGGCGCCGGGAATGGCACGCTCTCCAGTGAACGCACGGCCGACCGGCTCGGAGAGGATCGGTAGAGCGTCGAGGAACCGGGCGCCTTCGATGGCGAGCCGCTGCCCAAAGGTGTCCCAGACCATCACATACCCGGTCCATCCGAGAATGAGCACCAGGCCTACGAGGACGAGCCCGGAGAGCCAGGCCAGGGCTCGAGGGCCCCAGAACCGATGCTGGGCCACCATCCGGAGAGCGTGGAGGACGGTGGCCACGATGGCCCCGGCGGAGGCGTACCGATGCAGCCCCCGCACCCAGTTGCCGATCCAGGGATTGGCGGTCAGGCGTGACACCGATCCCCACGGATCCCCAACCCGATAGAACAGCAGGAGCCAGAGCCCGGTACCGATCAGGGCGAGAAACATGACAACGACGATGGTCCCGCTCTGATAGAGCGGGTTGTAGCGCCAGCCATAGAGCCGATTGGTGAAGGCATCGGCGGCCCCGAGGAGGCGACGGCCGGCCCGTTCAATCCCTTCGACGACAGCCGGCATCAGCCCTCGTGGGTCAGCAGAAATGGCGCGGGGGGTCTTGCGCGAATCAAATTATCATAACACTATGATGAATTCAATTAGGCCGCCGAATTCATCACCGTCCAGCCTACTGGGAGCTCGCCATGCCGGAACCGCCCGTTCAGGATGAGCAGGCCGTGCCCTTGGGCCAACGTCTGTTCGACAACGTCTTCCTCCTGTTGATCGCCGGCATCGTCATCATGGCGGTGATCTACACCGGATGGGGACTCTGGGAGATCATGACCCTGCCCCCCGCCACTCTGCCGTGAGGCACCCCCATGCATACTGAGACCCATACCGGCCTCGAATCCCCGAAGGGTATCTGGTGGAAACCGGCCCACAAAACGGAGCGCACCTGGGTGGCCATCGCCTTCGGATGGTGCATGGTGCTCTTCGCGATGATGCCGCTCTGGCAGATGAAGGGCGGGCAGAATCCATCGGGCATCCGCCGCAAAGTGGAACCTGCCGCCTTCTATGCCCGGACGCAGGAATTCATCAAACAGTACCAGATCGGGGACGATCGCGGGATGCCAATCGTGGCCCCGCCCGCCGGCAGCGACATCTACCTGACGGCAATGTCCTTCCAGTGGACGCCGATTCTCCAGCTTGAGCAGGGCAAGGAGTACATCCTCCACCTCTCATCGCTCGACGTCAATCACGGATTCAGCCTCTATCCCATCAACGTGAACTTCCAGGTGGTGCCGGGCTACGACTACGGCCTCCGGGTGACCCCCACCGCCGCGGGAGACTTCCGAATCATCTGCAATGAGTTCTGCGGCATCGGTCACCATACCATGGTCGGCCGGGTCATCGTCGTGGATAGCACCGGAAACGTACCCACGCCGTCGGGAGGCGTCTGATGAGCGCGACTGATTTCCGGACCTGTCCCGTGACCGCGCTCAAGGTGCACCGCCCCGCCGAGGCGCTGGTGAAGGTAAACGCAGTCGTGGCGGTCGTGTCCCTGCTGATCGGGGCCATCGCCGCCGTCCTGCTCGTCCTCACCCGCTGGCAGGCCGTGCACCTCCTCCCGGCCGAGTGGTTCTACCGCATTCTCGGCGTCCACGGGATGAGCATGCTCATCTTCTTCATCATCTTCTACGAGATGGCGGTGCTCCATTTCGCCAGCACCGCGCTGATCAACGCGCGGATCGTGGCGCCCAAACTGGGATGGGCGGCGTTTGCGCTCATGCTGGGCGGCGCCACGTTGGTAGAAGTGATGATGTGGACCGGCAAGGCGGACGTTCTCTTTACGTCCTATGTCCCTCTCAAGGCCGATCCGCTGTACTACTTCGGCATCATCCTCTTCGCGGTCGGCGCCCTCCTCGTGTGCGGGATCTTCTTCGCCAACCTGGTCGTGGCCAAGCGGGAGAAGACCTACACCGGCTCGCTGCCACTCGTCGTGTACGGCGCGGTGACCGCCGCCATCATCGCCGTCATCACCCTGCTCCATGGCGCCGCCATTTACATCCCGACCTTCCTCTGGTCACTCGGGCTGATGGAGGTGGACCCGCAGATCTACCGGATGATCTGGTGGGCGCTGGGGCACTCCTCCCAGCAGATCAACGTCGCCGCCATGGTGGCCATCTGGTACATGCTGGGCGCGTTGACTATCGGCGCCGTGGTCCTGAATGAGAAGATCAGCCGGTCGGCCTTCGTGTTGTACATTCTCTTTATCTCGATGGCGTCCGCGCACCACCTCCTGGTGGACCCCGGCATGGGCTCGGCGTGGAAGATCGTCAACACCAGCTACTTCATGTACATGGCCGTGCTGGCGAGCATGATCCACGGATTCACGGTCCCGGCCGGCATGGAACTCGGCCAGCGCCTCCGCGGCATCGGCACCGGGATGTTCGGCTGGCTCCGCCAGGCGCCCTGGGGCGACCCCGGATTCAGTTCGCTGGTGTTCTCGGTGGTGGTGTTCGGCTTCGTGGGTGGCATCACCGGCGTCACCATCGGAACAGAGCAGATCAACATCATCGTCCACAACACGCTGCGTGTCCCGGGGCACTTCCATGCCACGGTCGTCAGCGGGACGGCGATGGCCTTCATGGGCGCCACCTACTACCTGATTCCACTGGTGTTTCAGCGGAAGGTCGCCTTCTGGGGCCTCGCAAAGATTCAGCCGTATCTTTTCGCCGGCGGGATGTTCATCTTCGTCATGGCGATGACCTTTGCCGGGACCTTCGGCGTCCCGCGGCGCCATTGGGACATCAGCTTCAGCCAGGCGCCGTTCGACGTGGCATTCAATCCGGCCGTGGACGTCCTCCTGGCGTTCGTGGCATTGGGCGGGATCATCGCGGCCACGGGGGCATTCATTTTCGTGGCGATCGCGGTCAAGTCGGTGTTCTTCGGTGAACCCATCGGGACGCTCGTCCCAGGGGTCGCGGTCGCTGGATTGCCGCAGGGGATCACGAACCCGCCGAAACACGTTGCCGACGTCGACCGCCGCAATGAAGAACTGCACGCGCCCGGCCGCGGCTTCCTCGGACCAGCCCCAGGGACGATGGTGCTGGTGTTCATCTTCCTGGCCGCCTTCATCGTGTACTTCTTCGTGAACTGGAAGGTGCTCTCGTTCGTATGGAAGATCGGATGACGTCAGGGTCGTCAGGGGGTCAGGGGCGGGTCGCGCTCCTGGCCCTGTATGTCATCGTCCTGACCACGGTGGCCTGGTGGGCGCTCGCGCTCTGGCCCGTGCCAGGGGCCCCGGAATGGCTGGCGCGTACCCGGGCGCTCTGCTTCGGCTCCACCCCCGACGGGCTGCCCCACGCCGGCGGGTGGATTCTGTTGGTCGGCCAGCCGATCGGAATGCTCGCCGTCCTCCTCACGGTCTGGGGCGGCGAGCTTCAGGCCGCGCTGGGCGCCCTCAGCAGGAAGGTGGCCGGCAGAGCCCTTCTGGGCGGCACAGCGGTGCTTCTACTCACCGGGGCCACGCTCGCCGCCGGTCGAGTCCGCGCGGCCGACGGCGATACCAAGCCGTTCGACCCGGTGGCTGGTGGCGAAGTCCTCACCCGCATCAATGATCCCGCTCCCGCACTCCGGCTGGTGGATCAGCACGGCGATTCCGTCTCCTTGAGTGACTTCCAGGGGCGGCCGGTACTCGTCACATTCGCCTATGCGCACTGCGAGACGGTCTGCCCGCTGGTGGTCCACGAGGCCCTCGCGGCGCAGCAGGCCACGGCCGATCTGCAGCCCGCTGTGATCATCGTGACGCTCGACCCGTGGCGCGATACACCCGCGAGGCTTCCCTCGATTGCGGAGGGGTGGGAGCTCGGGGCGGACGCACGCGTCCTCTCGGGCCAGGTGGATGCCGTGGAACGGGTGCTCAGCAACTGGCGCATTCCCAGGGTGCGCAACGAGGCGTCGGGAGATCTGTCCCACCCGGCCATCGTGTACGTCGTCTCACCGACCGGACGTCTCACGTATGCGTTGCAAGGTGGTGTGGCGGCCCTGACGGAGGCGATTCGGTCGTTGTAAGGAGAGGCTCTGTCATCGCGAGGCCACGCAGTGGCCTCCTCGCACTGACGGAACGAGAGATGGCGACACACAAACGGCCGGGGCGATTGCCCCGGCCGTCTGCATACCGAATCGCCCCGCGCGATCAGGCGCTGCTGCCCGAACTTTGGAGCCGGAGCTTCTGCCCAATCTTCAGCCGGTCGCTCGAGAGACCGTTGATCTTCTTCAGCTTCGACGCGCTCGTGCCGTACCGCTGCGCGATGCCGGAGAGGGTATCGCCTTTCCGCACGGTGTAGACCTTGGCGTTCCGCGAAGGCGCGCGAACCGAGCTCCGCGTGGCCGCGATGGCCGCGCGCGTCTGTGCGTTAAACCCGTTCGTTGGAATTACCAGCTGCTGCCCGACCCGGATCATCCCGGACCTGGGAACCCGTGGGTTGGCGTCGCGCACCTCGCCGGTGCTGACGTGGTACCGCTGTGCGATGCCGGAAATCGTCTCTCCCCTCCGCACGACGTGGGTCTGGTACGCGACTCGTTCTGAGGCCGGCAACTCCGCGTACGCCAGGGTGGTCCGTTCGCCGACACCGACCGGCACGCGCACCATCGCGGACTTGCCCGGGGGAGTCACCATCCGGATGTATTGCGGGTTCAGCGCGCGAATCTCGGCAAAGGTGGCGCCCGACAACCGGGCGATGACGTCAAGCCCGGTCTGGCTGGGCACGATCACCGAATCGTACGCGAAGGGAGGCACGGCCGGCGGCGCATCGAAGCCGTACCGGGTCGGTTCCTTCGCAATAAGCGCCGCGGCGATCAATTTCGGGACGTAGTCCTTCGTTTCGCGGCGGAGGTACCGGGTGTCGTACAGCCGGAAGAACTCAGCGTCGTTATTGACCTCGTCCTCGTCACCCAGCTCGCTGGCGGTGTTCGTCATGCTCGCGGTGTTCGCCGGCAACCCACGGAGGCCGCGGGACACCTTGCCGGCGCCGGCGTTGTACGCCGCGGCCGCAAGGTAGATCGAGCCGAACCGGTCCTGCAGGTCGTTGAGGTGCCGCGCAGCCGCGGCAGTGGACTTGACGGGATCCCGCCGGTCATCGACGTAGGAGTTCACCTGCAAGCCGTACATGCGACCGGTGCCCTTCATGAACTGCCACATGCCCGTGGCGCGCGCACGGCTCACCGCCGAGTTCGAGAATCCGCTCTCGATCAGCGCCAGATATACCATGTCCTCGGGGACGCCGTTGAGCTGCATCTGCTCGCGGATCATCGCCTCGTACCGCGGGAGCCGCGTCAGCCAGATGGCCATCCGCTCTCGTCCAGGGCCCTGGAAGAAGTCGAGGTAGTACTGGACGCGGTCGTGGGAAGCATACGTCTCGACGTCAATGTCCCAGGAGGTAACCACCTCCAGGTCATCTGCGCCGCCGGAGTGCGAGAAGACCGGCTCCAAGCTGGAGTCGGGCGTGGCGAGATCGAGCGCCGCCAGCGCGGCCGCGTCGGCGGCCGAATCAGCCGCGACGATAGTGCGCGCCAGGCTGTCCACGTCGATCATGGTGACCGGCGGCGGGACTTCGGCGAAGCTCGAAGGAGCCGCCGTCGCAGCGGCGTTCGGTTCTACCGGGGCGGGCGCGGCGCTTGGCGTGCCCTGCGCCACCGGCGACGGCGCAACCGAAGGGGCACCACCGCTACTGCAGGCGGCGGCCCCGACAATGAGGGCGAAGAGGAATGGACGATGCACTCGATATAGCTCCTTGAGCACCACGCGACAGCGTGCCGCTCCCAGGGCGAATCTCAGTTTGGAACAGTCCCATCACACGAGGACTGTTGCCAAAGCTATGCCGCGTAACTGGGCGAAATACACTCAAATCGTAACTTGTTGTCAACCAATTACTTACGCAAGGCCCAGTGGGTCGGTAACCCTGCGCCCAAACCCGGCGGGCCTTTGCCAGCCATGCAGGGAGCCTGAGCCGGATAGCGGGACTCGGAATAGATGCCCGGGAATGGCCCGCGGTCGCACCGCCTCAATCCACGTAATAGTGGTTTCCGAGGAGGCGGTTGGTGGCGTTCAGGACCGCCAAGGCGGCGGCCCGGGTCGCATCCTCTTCTGTGAGCACGGACCCGACGACCCGCTTCGGGACTCCCTCGCCGCGTGTGGCCAGCGAGACGATCACCACAATGGCGTCAAAGGCGCGGACCGCCTTGACCCCAAGACACTCGAAGCTGAGCTCCCCTTCAATCGATTGCGTGAGCGCGCTGATGCAGGCCTGTGCCGCACAGCGCAGCTCCCCCGCCTGCGATGCCAGCCCCTGTGCCTCGCCCTCATACCGGGCTCCGGCGGGGCCGGTCAGGACCACCGCCGCGTTGCACCGTCCGCTCGGGAGGCGCTCCATGCGAAACTCGGCAAAACGCAAACGTGGATGGGTATCGGGCATCGGGTCTCTTGAGAGTGCGACGCGGAGGGGGTACTCTCCTCGTCATGAAACGACTGTCATTGCTGCTCTTAGCCATGCTGCCGCTGGCCTCGCCGGCGGTGGGACAGATTCCTCGGTCCCTTCGGAGCAACTTGGAGGCCGGGGTCCCACCGACCGGCACCGAGGTGGGGCTGGCCCTGATCGACCTGGGCACCGGCGACTCGCTCTGGATCAACGCCCAGTGGCGCGTCCATGCGGCCAGCACTATGAAGGTACCCGTACTGATCGAACTCGCCCAGCGGGTAGATGTCGGCCAGTATGGCTGGGAATGGCCAGTGCTGGTCAAGAACGAATTTCAGTCGATCGTGGACAGCTCGTCATTCCAACTGCTCGTTCCGGACGATTCCGAGAAGACCCTCTTCGCTCGCGAAGGAGAGATGGTCACGGCACGGGAACTGGCCAGGCTCATGATCACCTGGAGTAGCAACTTCGCCACCAACCTGCTGGTGGACCAACTCGGGGCGTCACGGATCCAGGCGACGGCGTGGCGGCTCGGCGCCGACTCCATCGTCGTGCTGCGCGGCGTGGAGGACCAGAAGGCCTATGACCGGGGCCTCAGCAACACCACCACAGCGAGGGATCTGGCGGTCCTGCTCGCGGCAATCGTGGAGGGGCGAGCGGCCTCAGACTCGTCCACCGCGATCATGATCGATATCCTGACCCATCAGCGATTTCGCCAGGGGATTCCAGCCGGCGTTCCGCCGGGCACGAGGGTGGCGAGCAAGACCGGCGGGATTACCGGCATCAACCACGATGCCGCCGTGATCTACCCGACGAGCCGCCCGCCCTATGTGCTGGTCATCCTGACACGGGGCTTCGCACGGCCCACCGACGCCGAGGCGTACATGGCGAGCATCTCGGCCGAGGTCTGGGCAGGATTGGTCGGGGCGCCCTAGACGGAGTCGAAGCGGACTTCGAGCTGCCGGCCGGGTTCCTCCGGCTGACGGACGACGTCGACCTCCAAGCGGGGCCGACCGGCCTCGTCTACTTCCACCGAGAGCACCATCATTAACCCATCTTCCGTCTCCAGGCGGAGCTGCCGGAGATCGGAACGCATAGTCGCGGCGGTCACCGACTTGCCCCGGAGCGCGGCGAGCGAATCGGCGATGCGGCGAAGCTCCTGAAACGACACCTGCGTCATGAGTATGCCCCGCTCAACCGAGGTGTTCGGACAGGATGGCCGTCAGGCGGTGGGCAGGGATGCGGTCGGCCTGGCTGTACAGCACTGAGCGAGAGGTCGACTCCAGCGGATACGGGGCCCAGAATGAGCGCGCCTCCGGCTCCGCGGCCCGGAACGAGAGGACCAACCGCCATTGGGCGGTGTTGGCCGTCCGTTCCGCAGCGAACGAAACCTTCCAGGTAATGTCGCCATGTTCGACGACGCGCCAAGGCATGCGATCTCCTAGTGGACCCTCCGGCGAATATGCGCCGCCGGCGGACAAGGTCAAGGGCGGGGCGTCACCCGCGGGTAAGCTCCCTGAACCGATCCATCAATGTCCGGGTGACGGGGCCGATGGGCCCGGCACCAATCTGCCGCCCGTCGAGCGACCGAATCGGCGCTATTTCCGCGGCGGTGCCGGTCAGGAACGCCTCGTCCGCCGTGTACACATCGTAGCGGTTGATCGGCTCTTCCCGCACGGGCACCCCTGCCTCCGTGGCAAGCTCGATGACGATGTCACGCGTCACCCCGCGGAGGATGCCCGTCCAGACCGGTGGCGTCGTCACGACCCCGCGGCGCACCAGGAAGATGTTCATTCCCGACGCCTCGGCCACATACCCGGACCGGTCGAGCATCAGTACTTCGTCCATCTGGGCATGGATGCCCTCGAGCTTGGCCATGATGTGCGGGAGATAGTTGAGCGACTTGACGCGCGGTGAGAGCGCCTCGCGATTGGGCATCGGCGTGGCTGAGCCGATCATGGCCAGCCCCTTTTCATAGCGTTCGGCGGGCCAGATCCGGATGGTATCGAAGATGATGATCACCGTGGGATGTGGGCAGCCCCGCGGATCGAGGCCAAGGTCACCCATGCCGCGGGTGACGATGTGCCGCAGATACCCCTCGCTGATGCCGGCGCGCGTGACCCCCTCGACCGTCACCCTGGCCATCTCCTCGACGGGGATGGGCACGACGAGCCAGATCGCCTTTGCGGAGTCGTAGAGCCGCCCGATGTGCTCGTCCATCCGGAACGGCTTGCCTCCGTACACCCGCATCCCTTCGAACACGCCGTCTCCATAGAGCAAGCCGTGATCGTAGACCGAGATCTTCGCGGTGTCGCGGTCGTGCCATTGTCCGTTGATCCAGATCAGGCTCATGCAGGGTCCAGGCTGAGAGGAAGAGGGAGCGGGGGTGCCACGGAAAGGTAACCGAACGGGTCAGAGGAGCGAGTCACCCAGCCGGGCGGTATTTTGTGCAACCCGGAGCCAGAGCGGCCGCTGGGCCCAGGCCTCGCTCGTGAGTTCGACGGAGTCGGCGAAGTACCGCTCCTGTACCGTCCGCATTGCGGTGACCACCGCAGGGTCGTAGACCACGAGTGCCACTTCTGCGTTGAGCGCGAATGACCGGATGTCCATGTTGACCGACCCCACGATCGCAATGTCATCGTCGATGCTGACATGCTTCGCGTGGAGGAAATGCGGACGATACAGATGGATGTGCACGCCGGCCGAGAGCAGTTCGTCAAAATACGATCGCTGGGCGAGGCCCATCACCCATTTGTCCACTGGCTTGGCGACGACGAGCCGGACCTCGACACCGCGCCGCACCGCGGTGCGGAGCGCCTGCAGAAACGGCACATCTGGTACGAAGTACGGTGTGGTGATGACGATGCGGCGCTGCGCCAGGTGGAAGAGGTGCACCAGCAACTCCTGCGCATTCTCCCGTTCGTAGCCGGGTCCGCTGGGCAGGACCTGTGCGGCGGACCCCCC
>SPDF01000025.1 GCA_004525055.1 Gemmatimonadales bacterium
CAGTCTCCAGGGCGGCCGGACTGAAGTCTCGCAGCGTGCCGTTGGTCGCGGTGAGACTCGCCGAGTACCCGTCACCACCGAGATAGGTGCAGGTGACCGGATTCAATTCCAGAGTCTTCAGGAAGTACCGCTCCCGTATCGCGGCAAATTCGGCATCCTCGGCTGCGGAGGGGGCCTCGGGACGGCAGGCGGAGAGGGTGCGCAGGGCTCCGAAGGCGGCAACGCCGCCGACGGTGCGATGGACGAAGGAACGGCGATCCATATCGGCTCCGGGGTGAATACGGGGGATGCTTCAAGATATCGGAGCGCGGCCCCTTCCCCAAGGCGGCGCGAGGGGCTACTTTTGGGCCTCAATTCACGGGACGTAGCGCAGTCTGGTAGCGCACTGCAATGGGGTTGCAGGGGTCGCGGGTTCAAATCCCGCCGTCCCGATCATCAGCGGCCGGCCTTCGGGCCGGCCGTTGCGTTTTCACCACTCTCGACCGAACTCCCGCCGATGCCCAGAGTTGCTCTCGCCACCTGCCTGGCCCTTCCAGACCTCGACGAGGAAGACACTCCACTCATCCCCGCCCTCGCCCAGATCGGCATCGAGGGTGTCCCCCTCGTCTGGAATGACCCGGCGGTCGACTGGGCCTCCTACGACCTGGTGGCGGTCCGGACGACGTGGGACTATCCCAACAAGATTGCCGCCTTCCTCGACTGGGCAGACCAGGTGGCCGCAGTGCGGACCCTCTGGAACCCCGCGCCGATGCTCCGCTGGAACACCGACAAGCAGTATCTGCGCAACCTGGAGGCTCTCGGCGTACCGATCGTGCCGACCCACTGGTTTCCGCGCGGCGCCAGGCACGACCTGCGCGCGCTTCTCCTCCGGGAGGAATGGCCCGAAGCGGTGGTCAAGCCTGTGGTGTCCGCCGCGGCTCGGCGCACCAGGATGGTCGGTCCGGAGACGCTCGCGGAGGGGGAGAAGTTCCTGACCGAACAGCTCACCCAGCGTGCGATGATGGTGCAGCCTTATGTGGCGGCTGTTTCCACGGTGGGGGAGTTGTCGCTGCTGTATTTCAACGGCCGGTTCAGCCACGCCGTCCGAAAGATTCCCGCTGCGGGCGATTTTCGGGTCCAGACCGAACATGGTGGGCGGGTGGAGTCAGTGGTTCCCACGACGGTGGAGCTGGCGGCGGGTCAGCGGGTGCTCGACGCCGTCAGCGAGGACACGCTGTATGCGCGCGTGGACCTGCTGCCGACGGCCGATGGCGAACAGCGCCTCCTCGAACTCGAGGTCACCGAACCGTCGATGTTCCTCCGGTGGGACGACGCGGCCCCGGGTCGCTTTGCGGCCGCCATCGGGGAGAGACTTGGATGAGCTTTTCAAACCTGGCCGGTGAGGGTCCCGACGCTGCCGCTGTCTATGTCGTGAACCTGCTAGCCTTGCTCGGCGATGAGGATCCTCTGGCCGTCCTGGCGAGGACGCCAGCGTGGTGCGCCGAGGCCCTCGCGGAGGTCCCAGCGACCCGGCTGAGCAGGCCTGAGGCCCCGGGCAAGTGGTCGGTGGCTGGGGTGCTCCAGCACCTGGCCGACAGCGAGGGAGTGAACGGGCACCGGATTCGGTTGATGCTCGTGGAGGACCGGCCTCCGATCGCGGCATACGATCAGGACGCCTGGGCTCGTGCGTTCGACTATGCATCGGCCGATGCCCCGGCCGCGTTGAGGGACTTTACCGCCATCCGGGAGGCCAATCTGCGGGTGTGGCGGTCACTCGATGGGCCTGCCTTGGCGCGGGGCGGGGTGCACGCGGAGCGTGGGGTGGAGACGGTGGGGCACCTGTTGCGGCTGCTGGCGGCGCACGACCTGGTGCACCGCCGGCAGATGGAGCGGATCCTGCGTCAGTGAATTGAGAGCCAGTACGTAGCCTTGATCACGAACAGGTTGTCCCCGGGCACGGTGCGTGTCGCGATGAGGTCGCCGGGACGAATGCCGCTGCCCGCTTCCACGTCGTCCTGAAAGCAAATCCCCGAATCATACCCGCCGGAGCAGAACGAGTTGCGGTTCTGCTGCCAGATGAGGAAGAGCGTGCTGCCGGGCCGGTATTCCCAGCGGAGCACGGCGTTGCTGCGGTAGCTGAGGACGTTGAAGTTGTTGTTGGGCAGGGCGAAGACCTGGCCGCTGTTTCCGTCTGTCACGGTGTAATTGCCGTCGGGATCCTGCACGATGCTGGTATTGTCGGTGCCGTAGGTTTGAAGGGTCGATGCGCCGGAGGCGGTGAGCTGCCCATATTGGGAATAGTCGCCGCTGGACGCGAACGGCTCGGCGTACACTTCGAGTGTCAGCTTCGGCGAGAAGGAGTAGTTGAGCCGCAGTTGCATCGACAGCGTCGTTTGGTCGACCGAGGCGAACACATACCGGGTGCCGTAGGTGGCCGACGTGCCGCCGGTCTCCGCGGTGACGTACTGGCGCGGGTTGACGGAGTGGTTCCATCTGGGCTCGACCGACAACTGCCACCGGCTCCCGGGTCGGGCGAGGAGGAAGAGGCTGACCCGCTGGCTAGCCTGACCGTACTGTCCCGTTGAAACGGACCCGTTCAGATTTCCCCGAATTGAACTCCCCTCACTGTTTCCGACGCTGACCTCCACTCCGCCCTGGCTGCCGGTCCCCATCAAGGGCCCGCCTCGGGTCAGGTTGTCGCTGGTGCTGGCGGGCCGATAATAGCCGCCGAAATACGTCCGCCAGAAGTTCTTCCAGGTCTGACTGGTGTTCAGCCCAACGATCGAGTAGGTCCGCGTGCCCCCGAAGTTCCATCCCGCATCGGTAAACAATCCGAATCGGTAGTTCTGGAACGTCTTCCCCGGCGTGTTCTCCCGATAGTTGACGTTCACCTCGGCGTCGATGTCGTCGGCGTTGGAGAGCCGACCGGCGTCGTTCAGCTCAAATCCCGGGGATTCCGCCCCGACGCCGATGGCACCGGTCCAGTGCCGTCCGCTCGCCTTCTCCGCCTCCAGGGCGAGCGAGTACCCGGACAGGGAGGTCCGATTGGGATCGAGCGTCACGTAGTCCTGGTCGGGCCGCTGGAAGTAATGGGCGGATGATTCCTGCACCAGGGTGACCGCGTCGGTCGAGCCGCCGATGTAACTGAAGCCCGCGTGCCCGCTGATCTGG
This sequence comes from Gemmatimonadales bacterium, assembly GCA_004525055.1. Taxonomy (GTDB): domain Bacteria; phylum Gemmatimonadota; class Gemmatimonadetes; order Gemmatimonadales; family GWC2-71-9; genus SPDF01. Next base: position 3,151 of record SPDF01000025.1, read on the forward strand.
TATTCGCCGCCGCCCAGCCGGGCCAGCCAGTCGGCCCCGCCCGTAAACGCCTCGCTGTTCATCTGCAGGGAGAGGGGCGCCGCGTCGGCGAAGCTCCGCGACAGCGCCGTCATCGTGACTCCGATCGTCGAGGCGGATGCGCCGAGCTCCTGCTGCACCCGGGCAATGCCGTAGAAGGTCATCGGTTCGACGGCGATTTTTTCGAAGGCGTTCGAATCGGCGATATAGGCGGTCGCGTATTCACGCTGGGTCAACGCCGCGAGCGCGCCGATGGACATGCCGGAAGTGGTCCGGCCGGTCAGCTTCGCTGCGCCGAGGATTGTGGCGTACCCGGGCTCGTCGACGAAATCGGCGTCATCCACGAAGTCGCCGGTCGGGTACCCTCGCGGTTGTCCGCCGATGCGGCGGGAGTAGTAGTACCCGGGGCCGTTCCCCTGGAGGAGCTGATTGCCCTCGATGAAGAACGGTCGCCGCTCCCGGAAGAACGTCTCGAAGGCGCTGAGGTTGACCTCCGCTGGGTCGGCCTCCACCTGCCCGAAGTCGGGGTTGATTGTGGCGTCGAGGGTCAGGTTCGATCCGAGCCCCACCTTGAAGTCGGCGCCGGCGCGCAGGTCGGAGCTGCTGCCGTCATTGAACGGGTTGCCCTCGCCCGGCGCACCGACGAAGCTGGCCTGGCCGGCGATATAGGGAATAAACTCCGCCGTGCGTTGGGGCTGGATATCGTTCATGCCCACGAGGGTCCCAAAATGGGAGAAGAAGCCGGTCTGGGCCCGCGGAATGACCACCCAATAGACGTCCTCGTTGAAGCCGGGCTGCCAGCGGTTGACGTTGAGGCCCCACTCCTGAACCGTCTGTTTATTGAACCGGAGCTGGGAGAACGGGATCCGCATTTCCACAGACCAGCCGAGGCTGTCGAACGAGACCTTGGCCTCCCAGACCGGGTTGTAGGCCGGGTCCCGGCGGTCCTCTTCGTCCTCGGGGTGGTAGCTCTCGCCCAGCACTCCCCCTGAACTCACGGAAAACGAGTAGCCGGTGCGTTTATCGAGGTAGGGATCCAGGGAGACGACGAGGTGCTCGGCGTTGCTGAATTGGTCTCGCCGCGTGACCGGCCGGGGAATCTCGGCGACGCGGGTGCTCCAGAGCCGGGCGCCAACGTAGAGAGCATCGTCGTCATAGAGGAAGGCGACCGCGGTGCTGTCCGTTGGAGGGCCCCCTTCCACCGGGTCCTTCTGGTGGAAATCGGAGAACCACTCCGCCGTTGCCCAGGCAGAGTCAGTCAGGTGCCCGTCGATATCGGGGGCGGAGCCGGTTACGCGCACAGCCCGGGCGATCTTGCCGTCTCCGGGATCGGTCGTCTGGGCGGCCAGCGGGGCCGCCAGAAAGGCGATCAGGAGGATCAGCGTCTGAGGGTGGCGGCGCACTGAAGGCATCGGGACTCAGGCTGGGCGTGACACGGGCTGCCGTGCAGATGCACGACAGCCCGCTGTCGCAGTGACCATAGTATAGGCCAGACGGGATCTTCCGGGCTCAAGTTTCAGCGGTCAGGAGCCCTTGGCGAGGGTGATGCTGCCGTTGACCGTCTCCAGGTCAAGTGTCCGTCCGCCGGCGCCGATCGTCCCGTGAATGCTCCGGGGGCCGAACTTGCCCTGCACCGTCAGCGGAAACTCCGATTCGATGCTGCCGTTCACCGTTGAGCCGTTGACCTCGGCGCTGAAATTGGCGGGGAGGGTGGCGTGGATGCTGCCGTTCACCGTGCTCAGGTCCACGGTACAGGTCCAGTTTGCCTTGCCCATCGAGACGTCAATTTGCCCATTGACGGTGCTGGCTCGGACGATTCCGGCGGCGACAACGCGCACGTCGCCGTTGACCGTGGAGACGTCGGCGTCGCTCCCGAGCCGCTCCGTGCTCACGGATCCGTTGACCGTCCGACCGACAAACTTCACGCCGGCCGGGACCTGCACCGTGAAGCTCACGCTCACGTCGTTGTCGTTGGTGGACATGTGGCCCTCGTCCCCAGCCCCGCAGCTGTTCGCCTGCTTCTTGCCGCTCGGGTAGACCGCGCAGATCGTCACGCCCGCGGCGCTCTTCACCACCTCGATCGTGACTGAGGCGAGGTCCGACTTCTTGCTCTGCTTCAGGGCGGTGACGACGACCTCCGAACCCGTCGTCGCGGTGGCCCTGACGCTGCCGTTCACGCCTTTGATCTCGATGCTCTTGCCGGCGGCGACGGTGCCCTTCCAGTTCCAGTCTGGATCCTGGGTGACCGCCAGGGCCGGCATGACATTGGCGTCCAGCACGTGGTCTGTCGCGGCATAACCGGTCCACGCCACCAGGGCGATGCCGAGCGTTGAAATGGTGTTCATGTTGTTGTCCCTCCAAGAGTTGGATGCAAAGCCTACTTCTCGAGTCGGATGAGGCCGTCGAAGGCCTCGAGGTCGAGGCGTGCGCTGCCGGTGCCGGTGGTAAAGCTGAAGCGCTTCCCGTCCTGGCTGCCGGCGATGGTCACCGGGATGGCGGACTCGAACTCGCCGTCCCAGGTGGAGACAGACACGGTGGCATTGAGCGCGCCGACCGGTCGGATGGAGATGTCGCCGTCGTGCGTTTTGAAGCCGTAGTTGCCGTTCGACGCGATGGCGCCGCTGAAGCTGATATCACCGTCGACCGTGCTGACCCTGATCGACGAGGAGGTAATCCCTTCCAGTCGAAGATCGCCGTCCACGCCCTGGATATTGAGCGCGCCGACCAGGTCCCGAACGACGACTTCGCCGTCCACCGTCTGGATGTCGAGGTTGCCGCGCACGCCCTCCGCGCTCACGTCGCCCTCGACCGAGCTCAGCGAGACATTGTCGGCGCCCCCGTTCACCGTCACGTCCCCCTCCACCGAGCTGGCTGTGACCGGGCCGGTCATCCCGGAGACGACAATGGGCGTCTCGACCCCCTGCAGGTTGACCGCCATCCAGGCAGGAGCGTTGATGGTCAGGTCGATGTCGGTCGGGCCGTGGCGCATCCGTTGGGAGACGCGTACTTCACCGCCGGCGCTCTCGACTCGGATCTCCGCATCCTCGTCTTCGGAGGATGAGCGAATCTGCACCTCGTTCCGGTTCCACCCGGTGACGGTGATTCGACCGGCGTGGTTGTTGACCGACAGTCGCGTGCCCTTGGCGACCGTCAGCGTGGTGTCGGCGTTCGGGGCGGCCAGGAGCACGGCGGCCGCGAGGGTGGCAGTGAACAGCATGGGATGTCCTTTCAGCTCGCCGCGTTGGCGATAGTGGTGGCCTGCTGGAGCAGCGCAAGCTTCTGTTGCATCGAGTTCGCGAGATGGGCGTTCAAATAGGCGTTGGCGGGGTCGGCCTTCAGGGCGACGCGGGCTTCCTCGATGGCGACGTCAATTCGGGCCAGGTTGCGCTCCAGGACGGCGACGGTCTTCGGCGACAGGCGGCTCCGGCCCGCGTCCAGGGCCTGCTCGAGGTCGCGCACGGCCGTGTCATAGCTCTGCTCGGCTTTGGTCGGGAGGCCGACGGGAATGACGCGCAGCGCCGGGGAGGTTGCCACCGCGGTTGGCACCGGCTCGGTGGTTGGGCGCATGGCTATGGCGGATGCGCCGGCCCCCACCGCCAGGAACAGCACCGCTGCGGCAGCGAGCTGGGTGAGGCTCAGGGAGAATCGGCGCCGCACTCGCCTGGTGTTGAGGTCGATGACGGGCGTCCCGGCGGCCCCGATCCGGGTGGCAATCCCACCCCAGAGGTCATTGGCGACCGGGCGGTCGACGAGGGCATGTGCCCGGGTCACGACGCTGCGGAGTTCAGCAACCGTCGCCTGGCAGGTCGGGCAGGCGGCCAGATGCGTTTCGAGGGCCACGCGCTCGGCGGGAGCAAGGTCGCCGTCGAGGTATTCGGAGAGTCGATCCATCCATTGATCAGTCATGGGATCCTTCCCGTCGTTCAGTCGAGCCACGCGCGAAGAGCCATGCGCGCGTGGTGGAGTTGCGATTTTGATGTCCCGGTTGCCAGGCCGAGCATGTCCGCGATTTCTTCGTGCCGGTACCCTTCCACATCGTGAAGGACGAACACTTCACGGGCGCCGTCGGGCAGCTTCGAGAGGGCGTTCTCGAGGTCCATCGCGGCTTCCGGGGTCGTCCGTCGGGCCGCGGCCGAGGTCAGCAACTGCTCGCTGTCGCTGAACCGGTTCCTCCGCTTCCCTCGTGCCTCCCGGTGGGTCAGGATCACATTCACGGCGAGGCGATGCAGCCAGGTGGAAAAGGCGGACTCGCCGCGAAAGGTCCCCAGCTTCTCCCAGGCACGGACGAAGACGTCCTGGGTCACCTCGTCGCTGTCATCCGGGCCGTGCATCCGGCGGACCAGGTTGTGGATCCGCGTCACATGTCGCCTGTAGAGCCGCTCGAAGGCCTGTGCGTCCCCACTCGCGGCGAGGGTGACCTCGACGGCATCGGCGGCGTACCGCGGTTCTGAACGGTCTCGGGACAGGGCCGGGACTCCGAGGGCTAAGGTTTGCATGCACAGGATTGGACACCCGCTGGTCCGAAAAGGTTGCACGGCGCCGGGCGGGGGGCAATTACCGACCTTGCGCACAGGGGGGCGGAGGGCCGAGCTTACAGCATGGAACGGAGCCCTTCCTGATGCGGCGTGACCTCCTTCCGATGATTCAGGAGGCCCTGCGCGGCAAGTACACTGTCGAGCGGGAGCTGGCGCGTGGCGGTGCGGGTCGGGTGTTCTTCGCCCGGGCCCCCGACGGCCAGGCGATCGCGTTGAAGGTGCTGCATCCCGAGCTGGTGGTGACCGCCACCGCCGATCGGTTCCTCCGGGAAATCAAGACCCTCTCCCGCCTCGAACATCCCCACGTGGCCAAGTTGCTTGACTACGGCGAGCATGAGTGGCTCGTGTATCTGGCCATGGCGTACATCGACGGCCCGACACTCAAGGAGCACATTGCCCAGGTGCGCCGGGTGTCCATTGACGATGCCGTGCGTATCGCGCGGGATGTCCTCGGGGCGCTGGCCTACGCCCACCAGAACAATGTGGTGCACCGGGATGTGAAGCCGGACAACATCGTCCTCTCCGCTGAGGGGGCCATGCTGCTCGATTTCGGGATCGCCCGGGCGATTGAGGCCGTGGGAGACGAGAAACTCACCCGCTCCGGATTTACTGTGGGGACGTCGTCGTACATGAGCCCGGAACAGGTCATCGCCGTGAAGGATTTGGACCACCGGAGTGACATCTACTCGCTGGGGTGTGTCCTCTTCGAGGCGCTGGCCGGCCGGCCACCGTTCGTCCACCGGAGCGAGGCTGTGGTGCTCCAGCTGCAGCAGACCGCGGAGGCCCCGAGCCTCGCGGAGTTGCGTCCCGAGGTTCCAGCCGCCTTGGCAGGGGCCGTCCAGCGTGCGCTGGCCAAGGACCGGGATCAGCGGTGGTCGAGCGCCCTCGAAATGCGGGCAGAGCTCGATCGCCTGGCCTGACGGTTCGAGACCCACCGGCGGGCGAGCGTTCGTCGCCATCCCCTCCCTCCTCCCACCGGACCCCCCTCATGCGCCTCAATGCCTGCCTGTCGCTCGGCGTTCTGATCTCACTCGCCGCGTGCCGACCCACCCCCGCCTATGACCTCGTCGTCCGGAACGGGACGGTCTATGACGGGACGGGTGGCGAGCCGTTTGCTGGTGATGTCGCCGTGGTTGGAGACTCCATCGTCACGGTCGGCGACCTCGGGTCTGCACGTGGCCGCGTCGAGGTCGACGCTTCCGGGATGGCTATCGCACCGGGCTTCATCAACATGCTCAGCTGGGCGAGTGAGGACTTGCTCGCCGATGGGCGCTCCCAGGGCGACATTCGACAGGGGGTGACGCTCGAGGTCTTCGGCGAGGGCTGGTCGATGGGCCCGCTGACGGACTCGATGCGGGTCCAAATGCTCGCCGAGCAGGGCGATATCAAATTCGACATCCCGTGGACAACCCTCGGGGAGTACCTCGACCTAGTCGTCGCCCAGGGCAGTGCCACGAACGTGGCCTCGTTCGTCGGGGCCACCACCGTGCGCATCCACGAAATCGGGTACATGGACCGCCCTGCGACGCCCGAAGAACTGACCCGGATGCAGGACCTCGTGCGGCACGCCATGGCCGAGGGCGCCCTCGGGGTGGGGTCGTCCTTGATCTATGCGCCCGCGAACTACGCCAGCACCGAGGAACTGATCGCGCTGGCGCGTGCAGCCGGTGAGTCGGGCGGGATGTACATCTCCCACATTCGGGACGAGGGTCGGCAGCTGCTGCCTGCCGCCAGGGAACTCATCACGATCGCCAGCCAGGCGAACGTCCCGGCGGAGATCTACCACTTCAAGGCCTCGGGCCGGCCCAATTGGCCCAAACTTGATTCGCTCATCGCCCTGGTCGATTCTGCCCGCGCCGCAGGGCTTCGTATCACGACCGACATGTACACCTATCCGGCGAGCTCGACGGGGCTCAATGCGACGATGCCAACCTGGGTGCAGGAGGGGGGACACGACGCATGGGTGGCGCGGCTGAAGGACCCGGCGGTCCGACGGCGGTTGCTGAGGGAGATGCGCGGGGATGCTGAGTTCGATAATTCCTTTGTGAACGCGGGGGGCGCCGATGGGATTCTCCTCGTCGGGTTCAAGAATCCGACGCTGAAGCCGCTGACCGGTAAGACGTTGGGTGAAGTGGCGCGGATGCGTGGGACGTCGCCCGAGGAAACGGCGATGGACCTCGTCATCGAGGACGACAGTCGTGTTGACTGTGTGTTCTTCACGATGTCCGAGGAAAGCGTCCGTCAAAAGATCCAACTCCCGTACATGAGTTTCGGGTCCGACGCCGGATCGAAGAGCACTGAGGGGGTGTTCCTGCTCGCCGGAACGCATCCACGGGCCTACGGCACCTTCGCGCGCCTTCTGGGCAAGTATGTCCGAGAGGAACAACTGCTCACGCTCTCCGAGGCGATCCGCCGACTCACCTCCCAACCGGCCGCCAACCTGAAGTTGTCGCGTCGCGGACGGCTCGCGCCGGGGAACTACGCTGATATCGTCGTCTTCGACCCCGTCACGATTGCCGACCGCGCCACCTTTGATCAGCCGCACCAGTACGCCACAGGGGTCAGTCAGGTCTGGGTGAATGGCACGCAGGTGCTCCGCGACGGCGAACCGACCGGCGCTGCCGCAGGGCGGGTGGTGCGTGGGCCCGGGTATCGTCCGTCGTCCAAGTGACGCGGTGTAGAATCGGGGCTGCGGCCGTTAGATTTCCCATTCCTCTTCGACCTGCGATCCGCCCATGACCGTCTCCGCCGGCTACTCCCCGATTCGTGCTCCCCAGGGCACCGCGCTCTCCTGCAAGGGATGGCATCAGGAAGCCGCGCTCCGAATGCTGATGAACAACCTCGACCCGGCGGTCGCCGAGCGCCCGGAAGAGCTCATCGTCTATGGTGGAGGGGGGAAGGCGGCGCGCGACTGGCCGAGTTACCATCGCATCGTCTCGACGCTGCGGCGGCTCGAGAACGACGAGACCCTGCTGGTGCAGAGCGGCAAGCCGGTCGGCGTGTTCCGGACGCATGAGGAGGCGCCGCGGGTGCTGATCGCCAACGCCAACCTGGTCCCCCGGTGGGCCAATTGGGATGAGTTCCGCCGGCTCGATGCCCTGGGCCTGACGATGTACGGGCAGATGACCGCCGGGTCGTGGATCTACATCGGGACCCAGGGCATCCTGCAGGGCACCTACGAGACCTTCGCGGAGTGTGCGCGCCAACATTTCGGTGGCTCCCTCGCCGGGCGCCTGGTCGTGACCGCCGGCCTCGGTGGGATGGGCGGTGCGCAGCCGCTCGCGGCCACGATGAACGGTGCGGCCTTTCTCGGCGTGGACGTCGATGCCACGCGGATCCAGCGGCGGGTCGATACCGGCTACTGCGACGCCATTTCGACCGATCTCGACGAGGCGCTGCAGCTTGTCGAGCGGGCGCGCGCAGAGCAGCGAGCGTACGCGGTCGGGCTGGTCGGCAACATCGCCGAAGTGCTTCCGGAACTGGTGCGGCGCGGTGTCACCCTCGATGTGGTGACGGACCAGACATCGGCGCATGATCTCCGCGTCGGGTACATCCCGATGGGGCTGAGCCTGGAGCAGGCGGCTGCGCTGAGGGAGAAGAGCCCAAAGGACTACGAAGATCGCGTGCTGGACTCGATGGTGGTTCATGTCGGCGCCATGCTCGAGTTGCAGCGCCGTGGGGCGGTGGTCTTCGACTACGGCAACAACCTCCGCGGGCAGGTGGCCGACTTGCGAGCCATGCCCGAGGCGTTCGACTTCCCGGGGTTCGTGCCCGCGTTCATCCGACCATTGTTTTGCCGGGGCGCCGGTCCGTTCCGGTGGGCGGCGCTCTCAGGGAACCCGAATGACATCGCGGTCACCGACGACGCGGTGCTGGAGACCTTCCCCAAGAACGAGGCGCTCGCCCGTTGGATTCACAAGGCGCGCGAGAAGGTACAATTCCAGGGAGTGCCGGCGCGCATCTGTTGGCTGGAATACGGTGAGCGTGCCGAGATGGGGCTGCGGTTCAATTGGCTCGTGAAGAGGGGAAAGGTCGAGGCACCGATCGTCATTGGGCGGGATCATCTCGACACCGGGTCGGTGGCTTCACCCAATCGTGAGACGGAAGGGATGATGGACGGCTCCGATGCCATCGCCGACTGGCCCCTGCTCAATGCCATGCTGAACACCGCCTGCGGCGCCAGCTGGGTCTCCCTGCACCACGGCGGCGGGGTCGGCATTGGGTATTCCCTCCATTCCGGCATGGTTGCCTTGGCCGATGGGACGGAAATGGCGGACCGTCGGCTGCAGCGGGTGCTGACGGCTGACCCGGGCACCGGAGTCATGCGGCACGCCGATGCCGGATATCCCCTCGCTATCGAGACCGCCAATGAGCGGGGGGTGGACCTGCCCATGATCAACGGCCAGTGACGTGCCGGTAACGGTCCTCCGCAATATCGGCCTGCTGGCCACCTGCCGTCCCGAGGGCGGGCAGGGGGACATCCATCTCGTTCCTGAGGCGGCGGTCGCGTGGGAGGGGGAGACGATCCGATGGGTCGGCCCTGAATCCAGGCTGCCGGCGGAACACGCTCGCGGGGAGTCCATCGACGCCGGCGGGCGGCTGGTCGTGCCGGG
>SPDF01000049.1 GCA_004525055.1 Gemmatimonadales bacterium
ACCCAGAGTCGATCGCGCTGCGACGACATCGCGTGCCGGTATGCAAAGGAGGCGACCCCGACCATGGTGGCGACGGTGAGCGCCTGGAGCAGTGCCAGCAAACCGAGTTGGCGACGCGCTGGCAGCGGACCGAAGTGCACGGTTCCCAGCCCCGGTTCGACGAGTGGTGGATTCACCTTGTCGAGCTGGCGCGCGAACTCTTTGACCCGGGGATCGTCGAGCGAGGCGTCGAACGGGAGGTTCGCATAGGCGGTGACCTGCCCCATCCCATCGGTCACGACGAGCGGCAGGCCCTGCAGGCGTACCCGCTCACCCAGCTGGAGGAGCGCGCCGGCTTCGGCCCCTGGTGTGGGGTCGTTCAAGCCCGCGAAGACGCCGGAGTAGAGCCGGCTGATGTTGAGGGCGTCCTGCTGGAGGTGCTGGGTGACCATCAGCCCGGTACCGGCGGTCAGGGCGATGAGCCCGACCGCGAGGGCGACGATGACACCCGGGGCGAACCGGCGGACCGAGTCCCTACGCACGAGGGACCAGGCGATCGGTCCCCAGATAAGGCGCAAGCGCCTCGGGAATCTGGACGGAGCCATCCGCCTGCTGACCGTTCTCCAGCAGCGCGATGATGGTGCGTGGGAAGGCTAGAGCGCTGGCATTCAGGGTATGCAAGAATTCCGGCTTGGCCCCTGGATCCGGGCGGAATCGAATATTGGCCCTGCGTGCCTGAAAATCGGTGAAGGTCGAGGCGCTGGACACCTCCAGCCATCCGTTGACGCCGGCGGCCCACACCTCGAGATCGAGCGTGTGTGCGCTCGCGAACCCGACGTCGCCGGCGGCGAGGGAGAGGACCCGGTACGGCAGGCCCAGCCGCTGCAGCACCGCCTCGGCGTGCGCCGTGATGCGCGCGTGCTCCGCAGGACCATCCTCGGGACGCACCAACCGGACGAGTTCCACCTTGTCGAACTGATGGACCCGGATCAATCCGCGAGTATCCTTGCCGTGGGCGCCCGCTTCCCGCCGAAAACAGGGTGTGCTGGCCACATAGCCGATCGGGAGCGACGCCCCATCGAGGATCTCGTCACGATGGAGGTTCGTGACCGGCACCTCGGCGGTGGGCAACAGATAGAGCGCGTCGCGCTCGATGGCGTAGAGTTCCTCTTCGAACTTGGGCAGTTGGCCCGTGCCGAGCAGGCTGGCTTGATTGAGCAACAGCGGCGGGGAGACCTCGACATAGCCATGTTCGCGGGTGTGCAGGTCGAGCATGAAATTCTCGAGTGCGCGCACCAGGCGTGCGCCAAGCCCGACGAAGACCGGAAAACCACTGCCCGACAATTTCGCTCCGCGAGGGAAATCGAGAATGCCCAGTCGCTCACCGAGCTCCCAGTGCGGCCGGGGCTCAAAATCGAAGCGGGGGGCCGTCCCCCAGGTGCGAACGACGGCGTTGGCGCTGGCATCACCATCTGGACACTCCGGCGACGGGAGGTTAGGCACCTCAAGCGCGCGCGCCTCAAGCGCCGTCTCCACCTCTCGGAGCTCGGCGTCGAGCACTCGCACTTTGTCGCCTGACGCGCGGAGGTCGGCCATCAGGTCGTCGGCCGATTCCTTGGCCCGTTTCCGACGCGCCACCGCTTCGGTGGCCTTGTTCCGTTCGGACTTCAGGGATTCAACGCGCAAGAGGAGGGCGCGACGCTGGGTATCGAGGGCGAGGATGTCCTCGAGCATCGCGTCCACGGCCGGATCGAGCCGTCGGGCCAACCGGCTCCGAACGCTGTCGGGATCCTGACGCAACTGCCGGAGGTCGATCACGGCCTCAGTCCCTCGGAAGGCCGGGGAGCAAGCTCTTGTAGCCGCAGTTCTCGTTGGAGAGCGCCTGGAACTTCATGGTCTGATTCCCTGGAGTGTCATCGATGGAGAGGACCTCCATCTTCCCGTAGAGCGGGACGCCAAGCCCGCCGCAGACGATGCGGGAGCGCAAGAGGAGGACGGTGCCGGAATCGACCTTGATGGTGTCGCCGGTGATCCACCCGTCCGAGGGGCCCTGAGAAATCTGGTTGAACGCTTTCGACGTGAACTGCATCCCGGGTCCGGAGCCGTTGGTCGTGACGAGCCGCATCACCTCGAGGCTAAGCAGGACGTGCTGACCGGTCGCATCGACATCGTACGCGAAGTCGAATGCGGAGGTGAGGTCGGTGCGGACCACGTTCCCATCGGCAACAGAATAGGCACTCGGAATGGCCACCGGCGAGCTGGTGAGCGAACCGATCGTGAAGGTGTCCACCACGTTCGGGATCGAGGCCGGCGCCAGGTTGGCGTTGTCGCCGCACGCAGCGATCGTCACAGTGGCCACAAGGGCGAAAAGCAGGCGAGGAAGGCGCATAAGAACGGAAGGTTACCAACGGCGGTGAAGTGGGTCAACCCACCGTGGATTCTTGACTTCGCTCAGGTCGCTGTCTACGTTCCGCGGGCCCCGATCCCCCGCCCCGGAGCCGACCGAATGTCCGCACTTTCAAGCCTCCTGGACGACCTCGCCGCTCGCCACGGCGTGCTCGGTGTATTGGTCCTGAGCGACGACGGCCTCTCGGTCGCCCAAGCAGGCAACGATCCCGCAGCGGATGAATTGGCGGCGGTCGGGTCCGCAGCGCTCCGGCAACTCGGGCAACTCGGACACAGCACCAAGCAGGGGAAGCTCCAGACCGGGGTGCTCGAGTATGACTTTGGCCGCGTGGTCATCCACCCGGTCCGGGACGACGCCTCCCTCCTGATCCTGGTGCGCCGGGATGTGAATGTCGGAACCCTGCTCTTCGCACTGTCCGCTGACGCCGATGCCCTCGCCGCACTGCTCTGAGGCCCAGACTCCGTCTCCATGACCTCCCGGATTTCTTACCCAATCGCCGCGATCCTGTCCCGATGAGGTGGGCCGTCCTCCTCGCCGGTGGGTCCGGCACGCGTTTCTGGCCGCTCAGCACTCCTGCGCACCCAAAGCAGCTCCTGCCGTTGGCGGGCCCGCGCTCGACCGCTGAGGCAGCGGTCGATCGGCTGGCCGGCCTCGTCGACCCGTCCCGGATCCTGGTTGTGACCGGCCAGGCACTGGCCGGGCCCCTGGGGAAGGCGCTGCCCATCCCCGCCGAGAACATCCTCATCGAGCCGCGCGCCGCATCCACCGGTCCGGCGCTCCTCTGGGCCACCCTCGAGGCCCAGCGCCGGGACCCGGACGCCGAGGTGCTCTCCCTCCATGCCGACTGGGTGATCCCCGACCCCGAGGCGTTCCGGCGCACTGCCGTTGCCGCGCTCGAGAGCGCGCGACAGCACGATCGGTTGGTCACGGTCGGTATGGTCCCGTCACGCCCGGAAACAGGATACGGCTATATCGTGCCAGGGCCGGAGCTCGACGGCACCGCACGCCGGGTGGCCCGGTTCGTCGAGAAGCCCGATGCTGCACGCGCACTCGACCTCATTGCGGCGGGCGCGCTCTGGAACAGCGGCCTCTTCGCGTGGACGGCGTCGCGCCTTCGAGCGGAGGTTGAGCGGCACACGCCCGAGTTGGCGGTGGCACTCGCTGCGCTCCAATCAGGTGACGTGGCCCGTTTCTTCGCGATGGTGACGCCGGTCTCGATCGATGTGGGTGTGCTCGAACGAAGCAACGCCGTGGCCGTGGTGGCCGGCGACTTCCACTGGGACGATGTCGGCACCTGGGAAGCGTTGGCGCGCGTGCGGACACTCGACGGCGGCGGCAATGTGCTCGTCGGTCCGGTGCACGCGCATGGCGCGGAGGACTGCATTGCCTGGAGCGACGGTGATCCGATCGTCCTCTTCGGTGTGCGGGATCTCGTGGTCGTACGCGCCAACGGGAGGATCCTGGTGATGAACCGCGCCGACGCGTCCCGGCTCAAGCAGGCGCTCGACACCCTGCCTCCCGAGGTCCGCGATGTCTGACCGGCAACTCTACCTCCTCGAACCGATAGCCCCCGGTGCGGAGTGGGCACCGTTTGCCGGGGTCCGGCCAGTGGCGGAACTGCGCGCGGGTATCTGGCGGATCCGGGATCGGTGGGAGGGGTTCTTCGACGCCGAAACGGCGGCCATCCTCGGTGATCACTGCGCCGGCTTCTTCGAGGGGGCGGAACCGCCGGTCCAGCCGATGGCCCCGGTCGAAGGTCCGTGCATCGTGGCGGTCAGCTGGTTTGCCCCCTCCGGTGATCCGCTCGATCTGGATCCCGATGCGCGCCGTCTGGCGCACGAGGGTGAGACGGTCGCCTGGATCGTTCCCGCAGGGGAACGATGGGACGCCCCGAACGACGACGGCGACGCCCAGGACATCGACGGCCTCGTGCTGCACGGGACGTACGACATCCTGACCGCCCTCGAGCATCTTCTTCCCGCCGATTGCGCCGACCTGCTGGCCAACCGCGGCGACGACCTGCCGGGCGGGTCGATCGTCATCGGGGAACCATCGGACGTGGTGATCCTCGGTGGGTTCGTCGAGCCCGGCGTGATCTTCGATACCCGCGGCGGAGGGATCATCATCGATGAGGCCGCGCAGGTGCGCAGCGGGTCCCGACTCGAGGGTCCGCTCTACGTGGGACCGCAGACGGTCATTCTCGGGGGTGCCGTGCGCGGATCGGTGCTCGGGCCCCAGTGTCGGGTGCACGGAGAGATCAGCGCGTGCGTCTTCCACGGCTACGTGAACAAGGCGCATGACGGGTTCGTCGGTCACAGCGTGCTCGGCGCCTGGGTCAATCTCGGTGCCGGCACCACGACGTCCAATTTGAAGAACACCTACGGTGAGATCCGACTGGAACCGAATGGTGAGCGCCTCGAAACAGGCCGCCAATTCCTCGGCAGCCTGATCGGCGATCATGCCAAGACCGCCATCGGGACGATGCTCGGCACCGGGACGATCATCGGGGCCGGGGCGAACGTCTTTGGTGGGCCGGTCCCGAAATGGACGCCCCCCTTCGCATGGGGCGTGACTGGCGGCGAACGGATGACCGAAGCGGGCTTCCTCGCCATCGCCGGCCGGGTGCTGCCCCGGCGCCAGGTCGAACTCACACCCGAGCGGTCCGCCTCGCTCACCGCCACCTACCGGCGCCTGTCGGGGTCGTGACCCGCCTCGTCGTCCTCGGCTCGGGATCCAAAGGGAACGCGCTCGCCATCGAGTACGCCGGCGACACGCTGCTGGTGGATGTCGGGTTCAGCGCCAGGGAGATTCGCCGTCGTGCAGCGGCGGCCGGGGTGTCGCTCGAGCGGGTCGTCGGCATCGCGTTGACCCATGAGCATGGCGACCACACCTCCGGTGCTCCGCTCCTCGCGCGTGACCTCGACGCTCCCGTCATCTGCAGCGGCGGCACCTGGGCCCGACTCCGCCACAAGCTGGGCAAGGCACGGCATGCGCCGCTCTCCATGACGACCCCCGTCGAGCTGGGTCCCTTCCGAATCGAATCAGCGGAAACCAGTCACGATGCCATGGAGCCGGTGGCGTTGGCAATCTCCAGCCCGGCCGCAAGCATCGGCGTCGCCTATGACCTCGGCCGGCCGACGGCGGCGGTGCGCTACCTGCTGCGGAACCGCACCGCGCTGGTCCTCGAAGCGAACCACGACGACGTGCTCCTGCGGACCAGCGGATATCCGCCGGTGGTCCAACAGCGCATCGCAGGGGCCGGCGGGCACCTCTCCAACCGCGTGGCGGCCGAACTCCTTGCCGACCTGGTCCACCCGCAGCTTGCCGTTGTCGTGCTCGCGCACCTCAGCGTGCGCTGTAATACCCCCGAACACGCCCACGACGCGATTGCGCCCGCGCTGACGGCAGCCGGCTTTGCGGGCGTGCTGCACGTGGCGAGTCAAGGAGATCCCACCGGACCGTTCACGCTCGGTCGTCAAACCGAGCGCTCTGTTATCCCTGCGCGTGCATGAACCAGCCCTGACCCATCCATCGGACAAGTTCCAACCGCTCGCCGCCATCGTGGGGTGGTTGGCCCTGACGATGTTGATCGTGCACGTCGCGGTCAACGCCTTCGGTCCGTACGAATTTCATCGAGACGAATTTCTCTACCTCGCCATGGGCCGCCACCTGGATTGGTGGCGTATGGACTTTCCGCCGCTCATCGCCGGCATCGCCAGGGTCACGCAGCTGCTTGGCGGCGGCCTCGAGCCATGGAGCGTGCGGTTGTCCTCCGCCCTCGCGGGCTCCGCGCTGATCGTACTCGCAGGGTGGACGGCGCGTCGCCTGGGCGGCGGCACGTGGGCGCAGGGGGCGGCCGCACTGGCGGTCACGGTCAGTCCGCTGTTTCAGAGAGCGGGAACGCTGTTTCAACCGGTGGTCTTCGACCAACTCTGGTGGACGCTTGGGTATGGAGCCCTGCTCCTGCTGAGTGCAGAGGACCGCCGCCGATATTGGGTCTTCGCCGCCGTGGTCGTCGGACTCGGTCTCCTGACCAAGTTCAGCATCGGCTTCTTCGCGGTCGGTGTGCTGGTCGCCGTCGTGATGCTCCCCGAATGGAGAGGCCGCCTGTCCACGGCACCGCCATACCTGGCGGTCGGAGGGGCACTGCTCCTCGGGGCGGCAAGCATCGTCGGACAGGTGCGACTGGGCTGGCCACTTCGCGAACAGATGGCGCGGCTGGAGGCAGTTCAGCTGGCGCGGATCGGGGTCACGGATTTTGTCGTTGGCCAGGTCTTGATCGGCCCGGCGCTGGTTCTCGCGCTGGTGGGCCTCGTCACCCTTTTGACTTGGAGCCGGTTTCGCGGAGCACGCATCCTTGGCCTCGCCACCTTGAGCAGTTTCGTGTTGTTAGCGGTACTCCGCGGCAAGGCGTACTATATCGGCCCGATCTACCCGGTGCTGTGGGGCGCGGGCGCAGTGGCAATCGAAGTGCTCAGTAGCCAGCGATGGACGGCGACGATTCGAAGGGGCGTGGTCGCCGTGCTAGTGTTGTATGGCTTGGTCACCCTCCCCTTCGGACTCCCGGTGCTGCCACCAGAAATGATGGCGCGGTACTCCGCCGTCGCCGGCCCCTCCTCCGCCGTCACCACAAACGTGGGGGTCGCGCTGCCGCTGCCGCAGGACTACGC
Source organism: Gemmatimonadales bacterium (assembly GCA_004525055.1). GTDB lineage: Bacteria > Gemmatimonadota > Gemmatimonadetes > Gemmatimonadales > GWC2-71-9 > SPDF01. The sequence continues at coordinate 7,057 of SPDF01000049.1, forward strand.
GGATATGCTGGGATGGCAGCAGATGGTCGAAACCGTGGCCACCGTGTATTGGCAGTTACCGGAGCGAGAGCGAACCCAGGCCGTTCTCGTGGCGGACAACTACGGCGAGGCGGGAGCCCTCGACTTGTATGGGCCGGCGCTTGGACTGCCGTCGGCCATCTCCGCCGCGGGCACCTACTGGCAGTTTGGTCCAGGGCCGCTGCCGGGCGAGGTGGTTGTGGTACTCGGGGAGCAACCCGAAGGGCTCCGGAAGTTTGCGGATTCCGTTGTCGTCGCCGCGCGCATCGCAAACCGGTGGGGGGTGCCGGAGGAACAGGACCTTCTCGTGTTGATCGGCCGACGTCCGAGAACTACCATGCAGTCATTGTGGCCATCGCGCGCCGGGAACTACTGAACGCCAACGGGGGCGACCAGATGGTCGCCCCCGTCGCATTTCCGTGGTTGAGCCAACCTACTGCTGGAACGCCTGGCTCGCCGCCTGTGTCTTCTTGGCGCCGAGCGGAATGCCCAGGCCCAGCCCAAGGAGGATGTCGTTCTGCATCACCTCACCCGTCTCGACGAGTCCCTTGGAGAACTGTGCCCCGTAGATGTAGTCGGTGGCCGACAGGTTGAGGCTCACGATGCCGAGGTTGAACCCGATGGTCGCGCCGGCGAGCCCGCCGACATCGGTGGTGCCGCCCCATCCATCGTACGCCTGTCCGCTCCGGCTCACCACGCTCCCGCCGCCGCTCAGTGCGATCCACACCGGGCTCGTCGGCTTGATGAGGAAGACCGTGACATTGGCGTTGCCGAAGAAGAGGTTGGCGTCCGACTGGGACCATGACCCGTCGCCGCCGATGGTGCCGCTGAGCTGGCTCGGGACGTAGGAGCCGGCGAACATCAGGCCCACACGCGAGCTGAGGCCGATGCCGAGGTTGGCGCCGAGCGCGAGGCCGACGTCCTGCTTGACATTGGCAATGCTGTCGGTGCCCACCACGATGTCCGCAATGTTCGATGTCGGCAGATACGCCCCGACAGTCGGGCTGAACGAGACCTGGGCACTCACCGGGGCGGCAACCGCGGCCGCCAACAGCGCGGCCACCGTGAGGTGACGAATGTGACGCATGATTTCCTCCAGCGTGGGTCGTGGGGGCGGTCGGCAGAGGCGCTGCCATCCCCACGACGGACACCACTCCGGAGTGCAAGTCTGGTTCCGGCTCCCTCCTGAGCCTGCCAAGGCATCCCAAACGACTGTCATGCATGGCTTTACGCACAACGCACAGGGGGGCGACCCGATGGTCGCCCCCCTGTTTCCCCTCTGCCGCCCTCGCGGATCGCGGCAATCTACCGGGCCTATTCCGTATCGGGGTCTGGTGGCACCGGGATGCTGTCAGGCCGGGGAGTCGGTGGACCGGTGCGCTTGAGGGTAATCGGCTCGCTCAGATCACCACCGGAGAGCGTCAGCTTGTCCTTCTTGATCTTCATTCGGTAGGTCTCCCACTCGCCGCCCAGCGCGATCATGATCCTGTTCGATTCCGGGGTCCGCCAGCGGACTGTTTCCTTGCCCCACGACGCGCTGCTGTCCGAGCGGATAATGACCTCGCGCGGACCCTTACCGGCGACGGAGGAGACGTCCACCCGCCAGGTCCCCTCCACCGCAGGCGCCGGGGTGGACTGGGTCTGGGCCGCGGCGCCGGCAGGAGCGAA
>SPDF01000223.1 GCA_004525055.1 Gemmatimonadales bacterium
CTCTATCTGGTGCCGTTGCCGGAGATGGCGGGTTCCGCGCTCATTGCCGCCACGGCGGCCGAGCGGATCCCGCTCTTCGGGGGTGGCGGTGGTGGTGGCGTCATCGCTGGGGTGGTGATGATCTCCACCTTCAGCGCCCTCCTCGGGTCGATGATGACCGGCCCCCGGGTCTTTTTCGCCATGGCCGACCGGGGCCTCTTCTTCACGGCCATTGCCCGGGTCAGCCCACGATACAAGAGCCCGTCGGTGGCCATCCTGCTCGCCACCACGCTCGGGGTGGTGTATGTCCTTCTCAACGACTTTCAACAGCTCGCCGAAAAGTTCATTCTCGGCATCTGGCCATTCTATGCCCTGGCGGTCGGCGCCGTGTTCGTGCTCCGGAAGAAACAGCCCGACCTGGTCCGTCCCTACCGGACGTGGGGCTACCCCGTCGTCCCTCTGTTGTTCATGGGGGCCTCGGTCGGGATCATCCTGAACGCGCTCTGGACCGATCCAATCAACACCGGCATCACATTCGGGATAATCCTGGTCGGAGTTCCCGTGTACTTCGTGTGGCGGGCCATGACCCGCGGAACCGGAAACGCCGATCGCTGAGGTCGGATGGGACGCCTTGACCCCGGGCCGGCGAAGCGTAAGTTTTTCCGCCATCACGGGGATCGTCCCGCCGATTGGTCGTGGTCCGGGAGTTCACGCCGAACACATCCTGTATGCGTTGCCTGTCGTCACCCTGGAATTGCGCCCTTTTCACTCCAGTCGAGGTGTCCCTATGCAGTCATGGTTTCGTCGGGTAGCGACCGCGACGGCCGTAGGCGTGCTGTTTACGCTCGGGGCCGGCACTCTCTTCGCGCAGGGCGTCACGACGGCGGCAGTGACCGGGACCGTCACACAGGAATCGGGTGCGGCGATCGAAGGCGCCGTCATCACCATCACCAACCGCGGCACCGGTTCCAAGTCTACTGTGACCAGCAGGGCCAATGGCCGGTTCTCGGTGGAGAACCTGCCGATCGGTGGACCCTACACCATCGAGGCCCGCGCCATCGGGTTCGAATTGACCAAGCGCGACAACGTGATGCTCTCCCTTGGCCAGCGTTTCGTCTCCGACTTCACCTTGAAGCAGCAGATCGTGCAGCTCCAGGAAATCGCCGTGAACGCCGAGACCGGCGACCCGGTCATGAACACGGCGAAGACCGGCGTGGCGCAGTCGATCAGCGACAGCGCCATCAGTCGCCTCCCGGTGCTCGGCGGCAACTTCACCAACCTGGTGGCCACCACGCCGCAGGTCGCCTCGGTCGGCGCCGGCGTATCGGCCGGTGGGCAGAACAATCGCTTCAACAGCATCCAGATCGACGGCGGCGTCAACAACGACCTCTTCGGACTCGGCGCCACCGGCGCGCCTGGTGGCCAGGCGAACTCCAGGGCGATTTCGTTCTCGGCGGTCAAGGAATTCCAGGTGCTCATCGCACCGTTCGACGTACGCCAGGGCAACTTTGCCGGCGGCCTCATCAACGCGGTCACCAAGTCGGGCAGCAACGCCTTCCACGGGTCGGTGTTCGGGCTCCTGCAAAACCAGGACCTGGTGGGCACCGACGTCAACGGCGAGAAGCAGGCCGACTTTAAGGTCCTCAACTACGGCGGCACTCTCAGCGGTGCCATTCTCAAGGACAAGCTGCAGTACTTTCTCGCCGCCGACATCGCACAGCGGACTACCCCGTTTGACGGGATTACCATCGAGGAGTCGGGCGCCGACCTCAGCGATGTCCCGCGGATGACCGACCACCTCACCGCGCTCGGGGCGGACCAGTGGGGCGGTGCCGGCGATGCTGGCGGATTTCTTATCGACAACCCGAACCCGACCTATTTCGGCAAGCTCTCATGGGCGCCCGCCGCCAACCACAACGTGTCGCTCTCGTATAACAACGTCGGGGCCTCGGTGGATGTGATCAGCCGTCGGCAGAACGGCGACTGGCAGCTCTCATCCGGCGCGTACAACATCGACAACCAGACCAACTCACTCCGGCTCATTTGGAGTGCGGTGTTCGGGGGCAAGTACTCCAACGAGTTTATCGGCGGCCTCCAGACCATCCGCGATTCCCGGCTGCCCAACACCACCTACCCGACGATCATTGTCGGCTCGGGAACCTCCGGCACCCGGCTGGTGGCAGGGGCCGAGCGGTTTTCCCAGGACAACTCCCTCGATCAGGACATCTACGAGCTGACCGACAACCTGACCATCGGCCTCGGCGAGCACCGACTGACCGTGGGCACCCACAACGAATTCTTTGGGTTTAACAACCACTTCTTCCCGCAGAGCATCGGGCAGTGGACCTTCGCGAATATCGACTCGTTCGAGAACAATGCGCCGGACAGGTTTGACCGCGCGCTGCCGCTCATCCCCGGCGGCCCGGTGTCCGACTTCAGCGTGAATCAGTGGGGGCTCTACGCGCAGGACCAGTTCAATATTGGGACGCTCGCGCTGACGTTCGGCCTCCGGTGGGACAACCCGATCTTCCCCGATTCGCCGACCTACAACCCCACCCTCGACTCCCTCACATCGGACGGGGCGCTGTGGACCGGTGGGACGATCAACACCAGCGTCGTCCCGAGCGGGAACGCCACCTGGTCGCCGCGCATGGGCTTCAACTGGGATGTCGACGGCTCCGGCATGACCATCGTCCGCGGTGGTGTCGGCTACTTTGGCGGTCGGCCGGCCTATGTCTGGATGTCAAATGCGTATGTCAATACCGGCATCACGCAGACCCAGCTGACCTGCCGGAACGACAACGCCAGTCCTGACGACGACGTGCCGACGTTCTCCCTCGACCCCTCGCAGCAGCCGACCACCTGCGCCGGGACGGCAGGCGTAACGCCGCCCATCCCGACCATCAACTATTTTGACCCCAATTTCAAGTTCGAACAGAACATGAAGTTGTCGCTCGGCATCGACCGGCGGCTGCCGTGGGGCATCATCGGCACCCTGGACCTCCTCTACACCAAGTCCAGGAACACCCTCTACATTCAGGACAACAACCTTGAGGGCGTGGTGGACGAGAGCACGCTCACCTACGCCACCGGCGAAGGCAACCGGGCCCGTTACGGCGTCAACGCCGTCGCCACCGGCGCGGCCACACCGCGGAAGCAGACCGCCGCCTTCGGCAACGTGCTCGAGCACCTCAACAAGTCCGAGGACCAGGCCGTCAGCGCCACCATCCAGCTGCAGAAGCGGTTCTCCAACGGCATCGAGTTCAACGGCGGCTACACGTACAGCAAGGCCGAGGACGTGATGTCGCTGACGTCGAGCATCGCGTTCTCGAACTACGGCTTCGCGACGCTCAACGGCCTCCTCAACGACCGCGCGTTGACGACCTCCGCCTTCGACCGCCCGCACCGGGTGGTCCTGAGCGGGACCGTCAACCTCCCGGCGGATTTCGACTTCTCGCTGATCTACTCGGGCGTCTCCGGCAATCCGTTCGGGTACGTGATCAACGGCGACGCCAACGCCGACGGCGTGGGTGGGACCAATCGTGAATTCAACGACATGTTCTACATCCCGCGGGACCGGGATGACATCACGATGTCCGGTGCGACTCCGGCCGCGTCCTACGACTCGCTGGCCAATTTCATCGACGGCCAGGCCTGCCTCCGCAACCAGCGGGGCCAGATCATGGAGCGGAACAGCTGCCGGAACCCCTGGATCAATATGCTCGACGCCCGACTCCAGAAGGTCATCCCGACCTTCAACGGCCAGCTGATGATCCTGTCGCTCGA
>SPDF01000261.1 GCA_004525055.1 Gemmatimonadales bacterium
GAGCTGTGCACGCCGCCCGACACCGTTTCGGTGTACGCGGAAATCGGCTTCGGGTGGCAGGCGTCGCTGGCGTCGAAAATGACGATGCCGTCCTTGCGGTTGGACGAGCCCTCGCGCGAGAAGACGCCGTACTTGCCGTCCTCCGTTGTCATCACGTCGTTGACGAGCCGCGCATCGGTCATCATGGAGTCCACGATCATCGGCGCCCGTGGATCGGACACGTCGATGGCGTACACCCGATCAGAGATGGTGGTCAGGTAGGCGCACTTGCCGTCCGGATGCACCCACACCTCCGCCGCGCGCTGGGACACGGGAACGCGCCCGAGGACCTCGAACCCACGCCCGACCTTGCGCGCGGCCACCGTGACCAGCGCGTCGGCCGTCCGGCCACCGATCTCGGCGGTCACCGTGTAGCTGCCGGGCGTCTCCCCGACGAACGACCCGGTCGGGCTGATCATGGCGACGCCCTGCCCCCCGGCGATGCTCCAGCGCGTGGCGACGTCGGTCAAATCCTTCCCGTTCTTCTGCACCGCAGTCGCGGAGAACGCCACCACGTCGCCGGTGCGGACGGAGGTCGTGGCCGGATCCAGCCGGAGGGACGCCACCGTGTTGGTCAGGACCTCGACCGGCAATGTGGCCGATGCGGTACCCGCCTTGGCCGTGATCACCGCTCTGCCGGCCGTCAGGGCGCTCAGACGACCATCAGGGGCGACGGAGGCCACCTTCGAATTGCTCGACGTGAACGCCACCGCGTCGGAGCGGCGGTCCCCCTGGGCGCTGTAGGCCGCCGCCATCAGGGTGAGCCGCGTTCCCGCCACGATCCGCGACGGGCCGTCCACGAATTCGATCATGGCAGCCGGCGCCGGAACGATGTGAATCGTGGCTTTCCCCACCGCGTTCTTCGAGCCGGGCACCGACGCGACCACCGTGACCTGAGTCGTGCCGATGAACCCCCCGCTCAGGACGCCGGTGGAGTCGATGGTCCCTCCGTTTCCGGCAGCGAACCAACGGATTCGCGCAGTAGAGACCGGCTGGCCATCGCTCCCGAGTGCCCGCGCCTCCATCTGAATCGTGTGGCCGACCTGCACCTCCGCGCTGGCCGGGGTCACCTCGACGCTGGCGATCGCCGGGGCGGCGGCCTGCTGGGGATCCTGCGCCAGAACGAGCAGTAACGGGATGAGCATCGTGGGGCTCCATGATACAGAAGGGGATCGAAGGGTGTGACGGCCGGACGGCTGGGACCGGTCGGAAGTTGCAGGTCGTGATAATAGCCCTATTTTCACGGCATGCCTACGCCTCCCCCCTCCCGGACCGTGCCGGTCGGCCTGGTCCAGACGCGATGTTCAGCCGACCCGGCCGACAACCTCGCGCGCGCCGTCTCGGGCATCCGCACCGCCGCCTCGAAGGGCGCCAGGATCGTCTGCCTGCAGGAGCTCTTCCTCAGCGAGTATTTCTGCCAGACGGAAGACCACGCCCACTTCGGGCTCGCCGAGTCGATTCCGGGGCCGAGCACGACCTCGCTCTCAGCGCTGGCCGCGGAATTGGGTGTGGTGATCGTGGCCTCGCTGTTCGAACGCCGCGCCGAGGGACTGTACCACAACACTGCCGCGGTCATCGACGCCGACGGCAGCTACCTCGGCAAGTACCGGAAAATGCATATCCCGGACGACCCGCAGTACTACGAGAAGTTCTACTTCGCCCCCGGTGACACCGGATTCCGAATCTTCGACACCGCCGTCGGCCGCATCGGCGTGCTCATCTGCTGGGACCAGTGGTATCCCGAGGCGGCACGACTCACGTCGCTCCGGGGGGCACAGATTCTCTTCTATCCGACGGCCATCGGTTGGTTGCCGCCGGAAAAAGCGGAGTACGGCGCGGCGCAGAAGGATGCCTGGACCACCATGCAGCGGAGTCACGCGATTGCCAACGGGGTGTTCGTGGTGGCCGTCAACCGCGTGGGCCACGAGGGACTGACCGCGCCCAACGGGATCGATTTCTGGGGCGGCAGCTTCGTCGCGGATCCGTATGGGTCGGTCCTGGCCCGTGCCGGCGAGGGGGAAGAGGTCCTCGTGGTGGAATGCAACCTCGCACTGACCGATGTGGCTCGGACCCACTGGCCCTTCCTCCGTGACCGGCGCATCGACGCCTACGGCGACCTGACCCAGCGGTACCTCGACGGGTGAGTACGCCTCGACGCAGCCCCACCCCCGCCGCGCTCGGCTATCGCATGCCGGCGGAGTGGGCGCCCCACCGCGGCACCTGGCTATCCTGGCCCCACAACCAGGCAACCTGGCCCGATAAGTTCGCGCCAGTGCCGGACGTCTTCGCCGAAATTGTGCGGCAGCTCGCGCCGCACGAGGAAGTCCACATCAACGTCACGGGCCCCGAGATGGCCGTGGATGTGCTCGCATTGCTCCGCCCCTTTGACCTGCCCTTGGGGCGCGTTGTCCTCCACGAGAATCCGACCAACGACGCCTGGTGCCGCGACCACGGCCCTTGCTTCATCCAGCGCGCCATCGACGGCCGGCCCGAGGAAGCCATCGTCGACTGGGGCTACAACGCGTGGGGCGGGAAGTATCCCCCGTTCGACCTCGACGACGTGATCCCGACGCGCGTCGGCGCCGCCTATGGCATCCGGGTGTTTCATCCGGGCATCGTGATGGAGGGAGGTTCGCTCGACGTCAACGGCGTCGGCACCCTGCTGACCACGGAAGCCTGTCTGCTCAATCCGAACCGGAATCCGGAGCTCGGGCGGGACGAGATCGAGGGATATTTGCGGGACTATCTCGGGGTGACGAACACCCTGTGGTTGGGCGACGGCATCGTCGGCGACGATACTGACGGGCACGTCGATGACATTACCCGCTTCACGGACGAGCGCACCGTCGTGACGGTCGTCGAGGACGATCCACGTGACGAAAACTACGAGCCGCTTCAGGACAATCGGAGGCGGCTCGAGGGAATGACTGATCAGGACGGCCAACCGTTTCGCATCATGACCCTGCCGATGCCGCGCGCGCGCTACCAGGACGGCCAGCGTCTCCCGGCCAGCTACGCCAACTTCTACATCGCCAATGGCGTGGTGTTGCTCCCCGCCTACGACCCCGAGCGCGATGAGACAGCTCGTGCCAACCTGCAGGAACTCTTCCCCACCCGGCGCGTCGTCCCCATCGATGCAGTGGATCTCGTCTGGGGGCTCGGCGCATTCCACTGCGTCACCCAGCAGTGGCCGGCGCTGACCTAGACTGGTGTCATTGCGCGGCCACGCAGTGGCCGAAGCAATGACAAGAGATTCCTGCGCCTTACAGGTCCCGCTCCACTAAGCCCTTCAGCACATTCCAGACGGTCGCGGCCGCAAGAC
>SPDF01000040.1 GCA_004525055.1 Gemmatimonadales bacterium
CACCGTGCGATATGGTGCCGTGCTCGCGCTGGACCGGATCAGCATGGCAGTGTTGCGGGGCGAGTGTCTGGCGCTTGTGGGTGAGAGCGGCTCTGGCAAGACGACGCTCCTGCGCTGCCTCAACCGCATGGTCGAGCCGGATGCCGGCACCATACAGCGAGACGGTCGTGACATCCGGGAGCTCGACCCCGTCACCCTGCGTCGCGCCACCGGCTATGTCCCCCAGGACGGCGGTCTGCTGCCGCACTGGCCGGTGCTCCGCAACGCGGCGATGGTGCCGTGGCTCAACCACACAGAGGACGCCGAGGCCCGGGCTATCGAGGCGCTCCGTCTTGTGGGACTCGATCCCGATCTGTACGGCGGCCGCTGGCCCCGTGAGCTCTCCGGCGGGCAGCGCCAACGGGTGGCCATCGCTCGGGCCCTCGCCTCCCAACCCGATGTATTGCTCCTCGATGAGCCGTTCGGTGCACTCGACGCGATTACCCGCTTCGAGCTCCAGGCGGTGTTCGGCGAATTGCAACGCGCGCTGAAGGTGACAGCGGTGCTCGTGACACATGACGTGCATGAAGCGATGGCCCTGGCCCATCATGTCGCGGTGCTGCGGGAGGGACGGATCGAGCAGCTCGCCACGCCCGAGGCGATGGTTGCCGAGCCCGCCACGGAATACGTGCGGCGCCTGCTCGAGCGGGCACGGGTCCACGCATGATGGGACACGCGTCGAGAGTCGCCGTGATCGGACTCGTAGTGGCGCTGCTGGCCGGTCCGGGTTCCGCCTCCGCGCAGGACGTACCCGACCGGGTCGTTGCGGTGGGCTCCAAGCCCTTCGGCGAGTCCTACATTCTGGCGGAGATGTTCGCCCAACTCCTCGAGGCCCGCGGATTCACGGTCGACCGGCGAGCTGGCCTCGCCTCGACGTCGATCGCGTTTCCCGCTCTCCGCACCGGCGGCATCGACGTCTATCCCGAATACACCGGCACGGCCCTGCTGACCATCCTGAACGAACCACCGATGCCGGACCCCCGTGCCGTCTTCAATCGGGTATCGAGCGCGTTTCGGCAGCGCTACGGCATTCGCTGGCTGCCACCACTCGGCTTCGAAAACACCTACGCGATTGCGGTGCGGCGGGAAACAGCGGAGCGGCTGCAACTCCGAACGCTGAGCGATCTCGCTCGGGAAGGCGCCACCCTGACCGGTGGATTCAGTCCCGATTTTCTCGGGCGGGCCGATGGACTTCCCGGGCTCGCGGAGGCCTACGGATTGCACCTGGGGTCTACGCGCGCCTTGTCGCAGGCGGTGAAGTACCAGGCGATTGCCGAACATGAGGTCGACGTGATCGACGGGTATTCGACCGATGGGCTCATCGCCCGCAACGATCTCGTGGTGCTGGAGGACGACCGGCAATTCTTTCCGCCCTACGAGGCGGCAGCGATGGTGGGCGACGACCTGCAACGCACCGCGCCCGGCGCCGTGCTGGCCCTGTCCGAACTCAGTGGCCGCGTGGACGTGGCGACCATGCGCCGGCTCAACGAACGGGTCGAAGTCGGTGGCGAACCGATCCCGCTGGTGGCGGGCGACGCGCTCCGGGCCCTCGGCCTCGTCGGCACCGACTCGATGGTGGCCTCCGACACCGAGCCGGCCGGCGGGTCACTGCTCGCCTACCTCATCGAGCAACGGGCCACGATCGGGCGGCTGACGCTCCGCCACCTGACGCTGGTCGGCCTCTCGCTCCTGGCGGCGATCGCACTGGCGATCCCGCTCGGGCTGGTCCTCGAACGCGCGCGCGGCAGCGCCGAAACGGTGATCCGCGGCGCCGGAGTGCTGCAGACCATCCCGAGCATCGCCCTCCTGGCGTTCATGATTCCGGTGCTTGGCATCGGGGTGCTGCCCGCCGTCGTGGCGCTCTTCCTCTACAGCCTCTACCCGATCCTGCGGAATACCTTCACCGGGGTGCGCGACGCCGACGCCGCCGCGGTGGAGGCAGCGCGCGCGCTGGGCATGACCCCGGGCCAGGTGCTCCGCCATGTGCGCCTGCCCCTGGCGGCGCCGGTGATCATGGCGGGCGTCCGCACCGCGGCGGTGATCAATGTCGGCACGGCCACCCTGGCGGCGTTCATCGGCGCCGGCGGCCTGGGCGACCCAATCGTCGCCGGGCTCGCGCTGGCGGACGAGCGCATGATCCTTTCCGGCGCGCTCCCGGCGGCGGTGCTGGCCCTCGTTATCGATGGGGTGCTAGCAGGGTGTGAGCGCCTGGTGGCCCCAGGCGGTTGATGGCCATTCGAGGCAGGACGAGGATTCAGTCGGTCTGTACCAGGATGCTCCGAGACATTGTGACGGCATTGCTGACGGCCCGCCAGGTCGCGGCGTCGGCGGCCTCGGGCACGGCCTGCCATTCCGTGGCGGTCACGACGAGGGACACGAACCCATCGGTGTGCCAGTGCCCCGGAGACGCCCACAACGGGAGCGCTTCGACCTGAGGCGCGGGGTACGCGCTGATGTAGAAATAAGGCTCATCGTAGAATCCATCCCCCGGTGAGAGCCCGACGCCGATGCTCTGTCCGGCAGTCGGGAGAGGAATCAGGACGCCCATATCAAAATGGTGCGGCCAGATCCGTGGCGGAGACATGCCAGCATCTTCCGCCGCCAACCGATCCATCACCACCTGTCCCAGCGCGAAGTAGCGACCCAGTTGCGCCCGACGCTCCGGGTCGCCGGCTACGAAGGGAGCGCCGCTACCCAGGGGATGCGCGGGAAAGTCGGGAAAGGCCCGCTCCGTAATCTCCGGGGTGTCCGCTGGGCGCGACGCATTGAGCCAGGCATACGCCTCCGCCATCGTCGAACCCGGCAAGGCATGAGCGGTTTGATCCACACCGCCCAGCGTCCACACTAGCCTCAACTCCCGGAGGTCCAGCTCCAGTCTACGCTCTGCCGAATCGAGCGGGTGTGTCGTGAACCGGGTGCCCTGCGCATCGAGGCCCAGGTTGGATTGGCCGTCATCGTCGGCCTGGGGCAGAAAGGTCTGGGCGCCGGAGGCAAGCAGCCGGGAGGCGTAGTGCAGCTGCAGTCGTTCCGCGGCAAGTGTACGGGTCGGGATGGTTGGATCGGGCAATGCCAAGGGATCCTGAGTCTCTCTCTGCGAGTGTGCTGCGACTGGGCAGCGGAGGTGCCGCCGCAGCCTGCTGGCTCTAGATCAATCGAGCGTCGGACATGACCTCGACCAGCGCCGGGCCCGGGTAGGCCAGGGCCTCCTGCAGCGCGCGTTCGAATTGCTCGAGTGTGGTCACCCGGACGCCATGCCCGCCGCAACTGATGGCGTAGTCGGCAAAATTGGGATTGGTCAGCGACGTCTGCCACACATCCCACGATCCGGCGAGTTGTTCCTTGCTGATCTTCCCCAGTTCGTCATTGTGGAGCAGCACATGCGTGATGTTCATCTGGTAATGGACCGCAGTCGTGAACTCCGCCATGTACTGCCCGAAGCCCCCGTCACCGGAAACCGACACGACGGGTCGACCCGCAAATTGAGAGTCCTTTTCCCGGGTGGCCGCCCAGGCGCCCATCGCCGCCGGAAAGGCAAACCCGATGGAGCCGAGGTATCCCGACATCAACACCGATTGACGGCGACATTCGAAGTATCGACCAAATGAGTAGGTATTGTTGCCGACATCCACCGGCATGATGGCGTCCTCGGGGACGAGTCGCGTCATGACTTCGAAGATGGCGGCGGAGTTGAGGCCCGCCCCCCGATCGTCGCGGCGCCGGCGAGCCTTCTCCCGACGCCAGATCCGCCACCGCTCGGCGATTTCGGCCGTGCGATCCTGTGCGACCGCCTTGTCGGCCAACCGCGCGGCCAGGATGGTAGCGGTGGTGCCGATCTCGCCCCACACAGGCACATCCACCGCATGGAATTTGCCGAGGATCATCGGATCGAGGTCGACCTGAATGGTCGGCTTCTTGGGTGTGATACCGGTGTGGTTCGAGAAGCTGGCGCCGAAGACCAGGAGGACGTCGCTTTCATTCATGAACCAACTGGCGATCGGTGTCCCGCTCCGCCCCAGCACGCCGCAGCCGAGGGGGTGATCGTCTGAAATCAGCCCTTTGCCCTTGAAGGTGGTCAGCACCGGGGCGCCGAGCTGTTCGGCGAGCGCAAGCACGGTGGTCATTTCGAAGCGGGCACCGTGCCCCACGATGATCACCGGCCGTTCGGCCGTGCGCAGCATCTCGACGGCGGACTCCACCGTGCTCGGTGGCGGCGTGATCTCCCTGGCAGGGATCCGACCTGCGGGGCTCCCCGCAGGGGTGTCCTCCACGGGCATGTTCTGCACCTCATCGGGGAAGATCAGGTGCGAGACGCCACGATTCAGGATGGCGCCCTTGCAGGCGAGGTTCACCAACTCGGCATGGTGGCTGGTGCCCAGGACGGTCTGACTCCACTGCGCCACCTTGCCGTAGGCGGCCTGCAGGTCGATCTCCTGGAAGGCGCCCGGGCCGAGGACCTGGGTATTCACCTGCCCGGTGAGTGCCAGCACCGGTGCACGGTCCACGTTGGCGTCCCACAGTCCGGTAAGCAGGTTGGTAGCTCCGGGGCCGGCAATCGAAAGGCAGGCGGCCGGCCTCCCCGTCAACTTGCCGTAGGCGGAGGCGGCAAAGGAGGCAGCCCCTTCGTGACGGATACCGTAATAGGTGAGGGTGCCGGCCTCGGCGCACCGGCGCATGCCGTCGGCCAGCCCGAGGTTGCTGTGGCCGACCATCCCCCACACATGGCGGATGCCCCAGGCCACCATCGTCTCGACCATGAGATCGGAGACCGTCCGCTGGTGGACGCCTTCGACGGGGACTCCCACGTAGATCCCGTCGGGGCGGACTTCGACCGGAAAGGTCGCCACGCCGTCATCGTACCCACCCGGTGGCTTGCCGGTGCAGGGATGAAAGTCCCAGCCGTGCCACGGGCAGCGCAGCATGCCGTTTTCGATCGACCCTTCCCCCAACGGGCCGCCCTGATGGGGGCAGCGGTTGTCCAGCGCCGCCAGCCTTCCCTCGAAATGAGTCAGCGCCACGGTGTGGTGCCCCGCCGCGACGGTCATGACCCGACCCTCCGGCAGCCCGTCGGTATCGAGCACGCGGTGCCATGCCGTCGCCGCGGTCATGGCCGGGCCCCGACGCCGCCGTAGGCAATCCCCGTCAGCGAGGCGAAGTCCGGCTTGAAGGTGGTCAAGTCGTCGATGGTGAAGTCCCGCAGGTGCCGGTGACCGCAGCCGCGACTCAGGACCTGCATCAGTTCGACGACCGCGCCGAAATAGCGCGCCAACCGCTCGGCGGCAACCTCCACTGGCAGTCGTGCGCGGAGGTGCGGTTGCTGGGTGGCAATGCCGACTGGACAATTATTGGTGTGGCACGCCCGCATCCCGAGGCAGCCGATGGCCTGCAGCGCGGCATTCGACACCGCGATCGCATCGGCGCCGAGGGCCAGCGCCTTGGTGAAATCGGCCGGGGTGCGCAAGCCGCCGGTGATAATCAGGGTAATGTCCCGGCGCTCCATCCGGTCGAGGTGCTGGCGCGCCCGCGCGAGGGCGGGAATCGTGGGCACCGAGATATTGTCGCGGAAGATCAGCGGCGCCGCGCCGGTCCCGCCGCCGCGGCCATCGAGGATGATGTAATCGACGCCGACCTCGAGCGCCGCGTCGATATCACGCTCGATGTGTTGCGCCGAAAGCTTGAAACCGATCGGGATGCCGCCGGTGGCCGCGCGCACCTCCTCGGCGAAATTGCGGAAGTCCGAGAGCGAATTCCAGTCCGGGAACCGTGAGGGTGAGATCGCGTCCGTACCGGGCGGGAGCCCGCGCACTTCGGCGATCTTTCCCTGGACTTTCGCCCCTGGCAGGTGCCCACCCGTACCAGTCTTGGCCCCCTGGCCACCCTTGAAGTGGAAGGCCTGACAGCGCTGCACCTTCTCCATGGCGTACCCGAATCGGGCGGACGCCAGCTCATAGAAATAGCGGGAGTTTTCCCCCTGCTCATCCGGCAACATGCCGCCTTCTCCCGAGGCGATGCCCGTACCCGCCCGCTCGGCGCCGCGCGCCAGGGCGACCTTCGCCTCTTCGGAGAGCGCCCCGAAGCTCATGTCTGAAACGAACAGGGGAATCTGCAGCGTCAGCGGGCGCGCCGCGTTGGGTCCAATCACCACGTCGGTGCCGACCGGTTCCTCGTCGAGCAGTGGCAGCCGGTGCAACTGCGCCGTTACGAACTGGATATCGTCCCAGGTCGGCAGCAGGTTGCGGGGCACACCCATCGCGTCGAGCGGACCGTCATGTCCGGTCTTGGACAGTCCATTGCTCGCGAATTCGCGGATCTGCGCGGTGAATGGCTCTTCGGGAGCCCCGTGAATGTCCGCCCAGGTGCCCTGATAGGCATCCCGCTGGTAGGGCTGCGGATTGGCACGCTCCCATTCGGCGATCTGATCGGCATCCACCCAGACGGCATCGTCTTCGACCCAGGCGTCGAACCGGGCGAGCGTCTCGGCATGATTGTAGGAGCTGATGCCGGTGTCGTACCGGTAGTCCCACCCATGCAACCCGCAGATCAAGTCCTCGCCGGCAATATGACCATCCGCCAGCAGCGCGCCGCGGTGCAGGCAGCGCCCGTAGAGGACCGACACAGCCTCATCCGCTCGAATGACGACGAGATCGACATTGGCGACGAGGGCATGGCGCGGCTCGCGGTCTGGCAGGTCCGCAAGCGACAGCAGCCGAGTCCGATTCATGGCAGTAATCCGGTCAGGGGAGGGTTCGGAGTATACACGAATGGGGCACCCAGGTACGCTATGGAACCAATGCGGGCCCTATTCTGTTCCAACTAGCGTCACACTGGCCGAATATGTACACTCTACATCCCTGCCGCCGTCGCGTGATCCGATCATGTGGCTCAATCCACGGGAATGCGACCCGATGACTTCGAACACGATTTCCACGCCCAGGAAGGCCGCCCACGACCTTGGCGCTACCGCGCCGTCATTCTCGGAGCGGTTCGAGACCGTCCGGTGCCGGACGGCGGCCCTCGCGGAGCCGCTCGAGGCGGAGGATTGTGTCGTTTCCTCGATGCCCGACGTGTCACCGACCAAGTGGCACCTGGCCCACACCTCGTGGTTCTTCGAGTCCTTCGTGCTGGCCCAGCATGCCCCGACCTACCGGACACCCGATCCGCGTTACGCCTATCTCTTCAACAGCTACTACCTCCAGGCCGGGGAGCGCCACTGCCGGGCCCAGCGAGGCCTGGCGACCCGCCCCACCCTGGAGCAAGTGCTCCAATATCGGCACCACGTGACGGAGGCCGTGCTCGCGCTCCTCAACAATGTCGGCGCTGACACCAGCCACCCCGTCCACGCGCTGGTCGAGCTTGGCATCCATCACGAGCAGCAGCACCAGGAGCTCCTCCTCACCGACATCAAGCATGTGCTCTGGACCAACCCGCTCCGACCGACCTATCGGGCTCAGCCCGATGTGACCCCTGCCGCAGTCGCCCCGCTCGGGTGGATCGACGTGCCCGAGGGTATCCACCGCGTGGGCTTCGAGGGGAATGGGTTCTCCTTCGACAACGAAGCTCCCGCCCACCGGATCTTCCTCGAACCCTCGCGCCTGGCCAATCGACTGGTCACCAACGGGGAGTACCTCGCCTTTATGCAGGACGGCGGCTACACGCGGCCTGCACCCTGGCTCTCGGCGGGCCTCACCACGGTGCAGGAGGAGGGTTGGACGGCCCCGCTGTATTGGGAACAGAGCGACGATGGCTGGACGGAGTTCACATTGGGCGGCACCCGGCCCCTCAAGCTCGATGATCCGGTGTGCCATGTGAGCTATTACGAAGCCAATGCCTATGCCCGCTGGGCCGGCAAGTCGCTGCCCACCGAGGGCGCGTGGGAAGTGGCGGCCGCGGCAGCAGCGGTCGAGGGACCGTTTGCCGAATCGGGCCACCATCACCCGACCCCAGCCCGCAGCGGACCGGGGCTCGTCCAACTCTACGGCGACCTCTGGCAGTGGACCCGGAGTGCCTACCTCGGCTACCCAGGCTACCAGCCGGCACGCGGAGCGATCGGGGAGTACAACGGCAAGTGGATGGCCGATCAGTGGGTGCTGCGGGGCGCCTCGTGCGCGACGCCGGCCAGTCATGCCCGCCACACCTATCGCAACTTCTTTCCTTCGGCCACCCGCTGGCAGTTCGCCGGTATCCGCCTGGCGGAGGACGCATGACCACAGCGTCCAAGCAGGAGTACACCCGTCGTGCCACACACACCTACCCCTCGCCCAACGCCATGCGGGACGAGGTGTTGGCAGGGCTACAGGCGGCGCCCAAGGCGCTCGCTCCGAAGTTCTTCTACGATGCCACTGGTGCGGCGCTCTTCGAGCGGATCACACAGCTCGACGCCTACTACCTGACCCGGAGTGAGCTGGCGATTCTCGACGCCCGAGTGTCCGAGATCGCGGCGCTCGCCGGGCCGAGCGCCGCCCTGATTGAGTATGGCAGCGGAGCGGGCATCAAGGTGCGATCGCTGCTCGACGCGATGGACGCGCCGGCATTCTACGTCCCGATCGATATCTCAGGCGAACAGCTGGAGCG
Organism: Gemmatimonadales bacterium; assembly: GCA_004525055.1. Taxonomy (GTDB): domain Bacteria; phylum Gemmatimonadota; class Gemmatimonadetes; order Gemmatimonadales; family GWC2-71-9; genus SPDF01. The sequence continues at coordinate 8,608 of SPDF01000040.1, forward strand.
GGTGGCCGCAACGCTTCGTGACGACTATCCCAACGTCGACATCCACCCGCTCTGCGCCGACTACACCCGGCCCATCACCCTTCCCCGTCGGGAACAGTCCCATCGCCGGGTCGCGTTCTTCCCGGGCTCGACCATCGGCAACTTCGAACCCGCCGCCGCCGCGAGCTTCCTGCGCGGGGTGCGAGCAACGGTCGGGCCCACCGGTGCGCTGATTCTCGGAGTCGACCGCCGCAAGGACCGCGCAGTAGTCGAGGAGGCATATAACGATGCCGAGGGGGTGACCGCAGCGTTCAATTTGAACCTGCTCGTTCGGCTGAACCGGGAACTCGGCGCCAACTTTGACCTCGCCCGATTCCGCCATAAGGCGTTCTTCAACGAGGACGCCTCCAGAATCGAGATGCACCTGGAGTCCACCGAAGCACAGATCGTGACGGTCGCGGGCGTGCCCATTTCCTTTGACGCCGGTGAGACCATCTGGACCGAGGCGTCCTATAAGTACGACCTGCCGCGGCTCGAACGCCTTGCCCACGAGGGAGGCTTCCGGATCCGGCAGCTGTGGACAGACCCCGAGAAACGTTTCTGGCTCGGATTTCTCGAGGCGGTGGACTCGCCGATGGGTACCGCGGCACCCCGAGATTAGATTTCGGCAGATTGTCATCCCCACACCGGCGAGGGGCGTTCTCCCCTGCCCTTCGCCCATCGTATCTCCTGACTGGAGTCGAACCCCATGCGTATCACCCTCCGTTCCATCGGCCTCCTCACCGCCCTGGTGACCATCAGCGCCTGCGCCCCCAAGGGGCCGACCCCCGACGCCATGGTCACGGCAGCGAACGCGGTCGACCAGGCATTCCTCGACGCCTTCAACGCGGGCGACGTGGACGCACTCATGGCCACTTACTGGAACAGCCCCGCACTGGTGAATATCGGGCTCGACGGCATGGGCGGTCTGGGCTGGGACGGCGCGAAGGCGGGGTGGGAAGTGGCGTTCGCCTCAATGCCCGGTGTGCAGCTGGCGTTCGACTCCCCGGTGAACATCGCCGCGGGCGACGTGGTTCTCGGCTGGGGTGCCTGGACCATGACCGTGCCCACGGGCGACGGGACCGCGATGGTCCTGCAGGGCCGCTATTCCGACGTGAAGGCGATGCGCGACGGGAAGTGGGTGTACATCATGGATCACGCCTCGGTCCCGATGCCGCCGGCGCCTGAGGCCCCCTGAGAGGAGTATTGATGCGCGCCACTTGTTTCGCCGCCATGGCCGGCGCGGTCCTCTCTGTGACCTCGC
>SPDF01000350.1 GCA_004525055.1 Gemmatimonadales bacterium
CGGGTGAGCCGCTCGCGCTCCGACTCCATCATCCGGGACACCGGAATGCCTGTCCACTTCGCGACAATTTCCGCGATGTCGTCGGCGTCCACCTCTTCCTTGAGGTACCGCGCGCTGCGCTGCACCTCCTGCAGCCGGGCCTCCTGGGTCTGCAGAGTCGCTTCCAGCTCCGGGATCCGCCCGTACCGAAGTTCGGCGGCCTTCTGGAGGTCGCCGCTGCGCGTGGCCAGGTCCACCTCGGTGCGGAGCTCGTCCACTTCGGCCCTGGCCGCCTGCAACTCGCCGATGGCCGCCTTTTCAGACTGCCACTGCGTCTTCATCCCGGTGCTCTTCTCCTTGAGCTCGGACATCTCCTGTTCCACCGACTTCCGGCGCTCCTTGCCGGCCTTGTCCTTCTCCTTCAGCAGGGCCTGCCGTTCGATCTCGAGCTGCACCAGGCGGCGCTCCACCTCGTCGATTTCCTGCGGGAGGCTGTCGATCTCGATGCGGAGCCGGCTGGCGGCCTCGTCCATCAGGTCGATGGCCTTGTCCGGCAGGAAACGGTCGCCGATGTAGCGATCGGAAAGGGTCGCGGCCGCCACCAGGGCGTTGTCGGTGATTCGCACCCCGTGATGGACCTCGTAGCGCTCCTTGAGCCCCCGCAGGATGGCGATCGTGTCGGTGACGTTCGGCTCGCCGACGAGCACCGGCTGGAATCGCCGCTCCAGCGCGGCGTCCTTCTCGACGTGCTTCCGGTACTCATCGAGCGTGGTGGCGCCTACCACATGGAGCTCGCCACGGGCCAGCGCCGGCTTGAGCAGATTGCTGGCATCCACGGCGCCCTCCGCCGCGCCGGCCCCGACGAGCGTGTGCATCTCGTCGATGAAGACGATGTACCGCCCCTCCGCCTCGGTCAGTTCCTTGATGACCGACTTCAAGCGCTCCTCGAACTCACCCCGGTACTTGGCGCCCGCCAGGAGCAGCCCGATGTCGAGTGCCACGATGTCCTTGTTCCGGAGCGAGTCCGGCACGTCACCGTGCACAATGCGCTGCGCCAGCCCCTCCACGATGGCCGTCTTGCCGACGCCCGGTTCGCCGATGAGGACGGGGTTGTTCTTGGTCCGGCGTGAGAGCACCTGCATCACGCGCCGCACTTCTTCGTCCCGACCAATCACGGGGTCGAGTTTTCCCTCCCGCGCCTGGTCGGTCAGATTCCGGGTGAAGCGACGCAGCGCCTGGTACTGCTCTTCCGGTGACTGGTCCGACACGCGGTGTCCACCGCGCACGCCCTCAAGCGCCTCGCGGAGGGTGTCCGCGGTGACTTCCTGCTCGTTCAGGAGATTGCGTGCGGTTGTCCCCTTCTCGGCCGCGAGCCCGAGGATGAGATGTTCCGTGGAAACGTAGGCGTCCTTCAGCGCCTTGGCCTCCTCCTCGGCCCGGTCGAAGACCCTGTGGAGTTCCCGGCTGAACGTCGGTTCCCCGGTGGCGCCCTCCTGCCTGGGCAGGCGGGCGAGTTCCCGCTCCACCTCCTCGCGGAGGGCTGCAATGTTCAATCCCGCCTTCTGGAGCAGCGGCTGCACCACCCCCTCATCCTGGGCGAGGAGGGCGGCAAAAAGATGGGTGTCGTTGAGCACCGGGTTCCCGCGCCGCCGCGCATCCTCCGAGGCGTCGCGAAAGGCCTCCTGGGCCTTCAAGGTCAGACGTTCAGGTCTTAGCATGATTCATCACAGGGGCAAAGGATATACCGCACATTCCTGCCGTTCTGACAGCGCCTCCAACACCTTCACAAACGGAACGAGGGACATTCACGTGAATGTCCCTCGCCCCGTCGGTCGTTTACATCGTCGGTTGGTTCTCCTTGCGGACAATCATCTTCTTCACCTGACTTCGACCGTCCACAGTCAAACGGTAGTAGTACACCCCGGGCGTGACCTCCCGTTCTTCGTCCAGATAGCGGCCGCTCCAATAGGCCACATAGGACCCGCACTGGAGCCGGAGACCACGCACTCGCTCACGCCCCCCGGTTTGGAGTTCCGGAACGGCGACGACCTGCACAAGTACGTTGTAGATCTCCAGCGTCACCAACGGCAGATGCCCGTCGGTACAAGCCTCCGGTGTCAGCATGAACGGAATGGACGTGGCCGGGAAGAACGGATTGGGGAAGTTGTCTCCAAGCTCGAACGTCGGCGGGGGCGAGGCATCCTGCGCATTCGCGGGTGCGGCCATCCCCACCATGAGCCCGAGCAACAGCCCCGTCCAGGCACGGCCTGTCATACGGAACCTCACTCGAACAAGGGTTATGAAGCGGGTGGAAGCACCTCCGTCGAAGCGATTGATAGTGGCGCACTTACGATACTTCAGCCTAAGTATGCGACCCCTTCAAGCACTGTGTCAAGTGAGACGCCTCACCTCTCCATTTCGTCGCGTAATCCCCTGACGGTCAGCCCACTCCAACAGGGGTATCAAGTACTTTCTCGACAGCCCAGTCTTCTCCCGGATGACCGATACAGTGATGTCCCCCTC
>SPDF01000373.1 GCA_004525055.1 Gemmatimonadales bacterium
GGCCCTCTTCCGCAAGCCGCAGCGCACGTTCAGTTCGGGCTGCATCCGGGTCGAACATCCGATGGCGCTTGCCGCACTCCTTCTCGAAGGTTCTCACTGGACCCCCGCGGCGCTCGACAGCGTTGTGGCCGCCGGCACCGAGCGGACCATCTCCCTCCCGCATGCCATCCCCGTCGTAGTGCTGTATTGGACGGCGTGGTCGGCACAGGACGGCACGGTGCATTTCCGGGCCGACGTCTATCAGCGCGATACGGCGGTGCTGCGCGCGCTCGACGCGCCGTGGTCGTTCCATTGGAAGTAGGGGACTGCGGCTGGATACCTTTGTTTGACCTTCGCGTCGCTCGGCGTCTTTGCGGCAAATGCTGTCCACCGCAAAGAGCGCAAAATGGCGTGCTCAGCGAATCACAGACCTAAGTTGATCCATCGCCGCGTCAAGTTGGGAGTCTGACAAGTATGGCGCCGGCCCGAAACGCAGCACGTCGCCCCGGGAATCGGTCAGTACCCCGCGGGTACGGAGCGCCTGGCAGAGCTCGGCGGCCCGCGGGGAGCGCAGGGCTAGGAAACCCGCCAGCTTCTCGAGGGGAACATCCCGATCCCGCGTCACTACTGCCGGCTCGAGATCCAGCGCGTCGAACCGCTCCGTTAGCCGGCCGACCTGGTGCTGACTCACGTCGCGCAGGAGCGCTGGCGTGAGTCCCTCTCGAGCGAAGAAGTCGAAGACCTCCGCGGCGCGATAGTGGCTGGTCGGATCGTAGGTGGAACCGGCAAATCGATCGGCCCCCTCACCGTAAGACACTGCGCCCTGACCGGGCTCCGCGAGCGCGCTGAACTCACTGAACCACCCCGTAATGACCGGACGAAACGACCGTCCAGGAGGAATCCGCAGGAAGCAGTTCCCTTCCCCCAGTTGGCAGTATTTGTAGCCGCCACCCGTCACGAACGCGCCTCCCAATCCCTGCGCTCTAACTGACATCGGCACGACGCCCAGCGCGTGATAGCCGTCGACCAATAGCTCGGCGCCGGACCGAGCGCATGCCTCGGCAAGATCGCCGAGGCCGGGGACGATGTGCGCATTGTGGAAGAACACCGCCGAAACGAGTACAGCCGCCGTGCGATCATCGACTGCCTCGGCTAGCCGCTCCGCCACGGTGGCCGCGGGGTCGGCGGCCACTTTGACGAGGGTGATGCCCTCCTCGCCGAGCCGATCCAGTTGCCGGCGGATGGTGTGAAACTCGCCATCGGTCGTGACGAGCCGAGGCCGTTTCTGGAGGGGCAACGCGGAGAGGAACCGGAGGAGCAGGTCGTGGGTGCTGGGTGCGAGGGCGTACTCGCCGTCCGCGTCGTCGAGCAGCGCTGCGAAACCGCGGCGGACCCGGTCGGCCTTCGCGAACGCCCGCTCCCACTTCTCGTCTACGAGTTCGGCGGCATCCTCCCAAGCGCGGAGCTGGCCATCACGGCTACAGTCGGGCCAGGCCTGATGGGAATGGCCGGTCAGGAGGAGGCGGTCAGCCACCCGAAAAGCGGAATAGGAGGGCGCCAACCGGTTGGGCGCCTGGTAGAGCTCGTCAGCCCGCACGTGCGGGGCCCTTGACGAACTGATAGCTATATGATATCATATCGGTATCATTCTCTCGGTGAGGACGCCGTGATTCGCGAAACCAGACATCAGGCCTCCAATGGCCTCTTCTTCCTTCTGCTCATACTGGCCACCGGCGCCTTCGGCCTGCTCATCGTGGTGCGTGGCGCCGCGACCGACAGACCGCTGATGGCGTTGCCCGGCTTTGCCCTGGTCATCCTGGCGGTTATCTGCCTTGGCGGCCTCTTCGTCGTCAATCCGAACGAGGGGCGCGTCCTGACCCTCTTCGGCAAGTACGTCGGCACAGTCAAGGTCCCGGGACTCTGGTGGGTCAACCCCTTCATGGCCAAGAAGAAGGTGTCGCTCCGCATCCGAAACTTCGAGACCACCAAGTTGAAGGTCAATGACGCCAACAGCAACCCGATCGAGATCGCGGCGGTGGTGGTCTGGAAGGTCGTGGACACCGCCGAGGCGATGTTCGAGGTGGATGACTACGAACACTACGTGAAGGTCCAGAGTGAATCGGCGGTGCGGACCCTCGCGTCGGGCTACCCGTACGATGCGCACACCGCGGGAGAAGAAGCTCTCAGCACCCACACCGCGGAAGTGTCCAAGGGGCTGCTGCGCGAGGTCCAGGAGCGACTCGGCAAGGCCGGCGTCGAGGTCACCGAGGCGCGGATCAGCCACCTGGCCTATTCGCCGGAGATCGCCTCGGCGATGCTACAGCGCCAGCAGGCCAGCGCCATCATCGCTGCACGGCA
>SPDF01000372.1 GCA_004525055.1 Gemmatimonadales bacterium
ATGATCATATGATCGGCGGTCAACTTCCGGATCTTGCTCCACGGCTCGACCCGGTCCCCTTCCCACGGCTCGACGACTGGCGCGGGCACTTCGATGAGCGTGGTCGCACCGCGACTCGGCGGGGCTGCGGAGCCGCGGGGCAGCGGGGCAGCCACGGCGGTCGGAGCGGATTCGAGATAGCTCAGCACGTCGCTCTTGGTGACGCGGCCGGCGTGCCCGCTGCCTGGAATCGCGCCGATGTCGAGGTTGTGCTCGGCCGCCATCTTGCGGACCAGCGGGGTGCTTTTCCGGCGCAATCGCTCGTCCGCCGTTTCGGGCCCGGTGGATGCCGGAGGCGGGGAAGCGGGGACGGGGGCAGCCGCTGCCCCGGCGGCAGGCGTGGGAGCCGTCGGGGCCGGAGCCGGTGCGGCCGGTATGGCCGGTGCCGGGGTTGCCGCCGCTGGGGCCGGCGCCGCTGCCACGGGGGCTGGAGCGGCCGCGGCCGCGCTGGCATCGGTCTCGAGGCGGGCGACGACTGTCTGGATCGCGACCGTCTCCCCTTCCTGCACCAGGATCTCGACGAGGACGCCGGCCTGGGGCGCGGGGATTTCCGCGTCCACCTTGTCGGTGGAGATTTCGAAAATCGGCTCGTCGCGCTTGACCGCGTCGCCGACCTTCTTCATCCACCTCGACAGCGTCCCCTCGGCGATGGACTCACCCATCTGGGGCATGATCACGTCAATCTTCGCCATGCGAACCTCTCCCAATTCCTAGTAAGCGGCCAGCCAGCGGGCGGCGAGCACCAGGTCGTCCGTCTGCGGCAGCACAAAGTCTTCGAGCGTCGGTGCGTAGGGCAACGGCACATCATGGGCCGTCACGCGCTTGACCGGTGCGTCGAGCCATTCGAACGCCTGGTCGTTGATCCGCGCGGTGATTTCGCCGGCCACCCCGCCGGTGCGCGTGTCCTCGTGTGCAATCAGCACGCGGTTGGTTTTCCGGACCGAGGCCATGATGGCCTCGTCGTCCATCGGCAGCAGCGTCCGCAGGTCAAGCACCTCGACCTGCAGTCCGTCTTCCTTCTCCAGCCGCTCCGCCGCCTCCAGCGCCTTATACACCATAGCCGACCAGGTGATGATCGTCAGGTCACGGCCTTCCCTGGCCACCCGGGCCTTGCCGATCGGAGTGAGGATTTCCTCGCCCTCGGGCAGATCCTCCTTGATCCGGCGGTACAGGAACTTGTGCTCGAAATAGAGCACCGGATCGTCGTCGCGGATGGCGCTCTTGATCAGCCCCTTCGCGTCCCGCGCCGTGGCCGGGCAGACGATCTTGAGCCCCGGCGTATGCAGGAACGCCGCCTCCGGGTTCTGCGAATGGAAGGGGCCCCCCCGCACATACCCGCCGGAGGGGCCGCGCACCACCATCGGCGTCGGCAACCCGGCGCGGTAGCGCGCCGTGGCCACGTAGTTGGTGAGCATATCATAGGCGCAGGAGATGAAGTCGATGAACTGCATTTCCGCGATCGGCCGGAGTCCCATATGCGCCGCGCCGGCCGCCGCACCCACGATCGCCGCCTCCGCGATCGGCGTGTCGATGACCCGCTGTTCGCCGAATTCCGCGAGAAACCCGTCAGTGACCTTGAAGGCGCCGCCATAGGCGCCGATATCCTCGCCAAGGATGAAGACGTTCTCGTCACGCCGCATCTCCTCCTGCATCCCCTGGCGGATTGCCTCGAGGTACGTCACCTCAGCCATCGGTCCTCCGGTACCATGCGAGCTCGGCGCGGGCCGGGTCGGCCAGCACACCATCGAGGGCCGTCAATGCCTCCGGCATCGGCTCGTCCTCGCACTGCCCTACGGCCTCGTCGAGCAAGGCGTCCACGCGGGCATCGATTGCCGCCAGCTCGGCGGACGTCGCCCATCCCCCGGCGATGTAGTCACGGACGCACCGGTCGATCGGGTCCTTGGCCTCCCACTCGGCAATCTCGGCCCTGGACTGGTACGACTGGTTGTCGTGTTCCGCGTGGCCCTTGCGGCGGTAGGTGACCAGCTCGATCAGGGTGCACCCGCCGCCCTGCCGCGCCCGCTCCACCGCCGGTTTGGTAACGCCGTACACGGCGAGCACATCGTTGCCGTCGGCGCGCTCGCCGGGAATGCCGTAGGCGGCCGCCTTGTCTACCAGCTGCTTGACCGCCGTCTGCTTCCGCATCGGCGTGCTGAACGACAAGCCATTGTTCTCGCAGATGATGACCAATGGGAGGCGCTGCACGGCGGCAAAGTTGATGCCTTCATGAAAGGTGCCGGTACTCATCGCGCCATCCCCGACATACACCAGCCCGACTCGCGCCTGCTTCCGCATCTTGAACGAGAGCG
>SPDF01000221.1 GCA_004525055.1 Gemmatimonadales bacterium
GAAATCGGGCCACTGGTCGCAACACCCGTCATCGTGGCGGTTTCCTGGGCATCCGGAGTCGCTGCCAGGGCGGTGGTCGCGGGGGCCGGCGGGCTGGAGAGGACCGGCGCGGCGGCGGCGGGAGCGGCCATGGAGGGCACCGCGTCGGGGGCCTTGTCCTTCGAGCAACCGGCCAGCACCACAAGCGCCGCAGCCGCAAACATCGTTCCCTTCATGCTACGCATATCCTGCTCCTTAAAGTGGCGTAAGAATCTCGATATCAACGCCGGAACGGCCCGACATCGCCTGCTTCCGTTACTCTGTTCGTCATCGACCGATGGGCCACGACTTCCGCCCTGCTCACTGCCCTGAGCGAATCGGCACCAAGATACATGGGAATCGCCCCTATTGCAGGGCGACCGGCGGGTCGGGTTCAGGGATGTGCGTGCGATCCAGGGCCATCTCCACGATCTTCCGCAGCGTCTTGGAAAAGGTGTACCCCGCCACCTCCGCCGAATGCATGAACGACACGCCCTCGGTCAGGTCGGGATTCGGATTGACCTCGAGCACGTACACATGGTTGTCCGCCGAGACCCGGAGGTCGAGCCGCGCGTAATCACGGCAGCCCGACACGTGGTAGGCCCGGAGGGCCACATCCTCGATCTTCTTCTTGAGCCGTTTGGTCATGTCGGCCGGGCAGTGCGACCCCACCCGGTGGAAGACCTCCGCCAGGGGGTCCCATTTGGCGGCATAACTGATGAGGCTGGGCTGGTCGTCGGGCATCTCGGAGAAGTCGTATTCCAGCGGCGGCAAGACTTCACCCGGATCGTTGCCGAGCACGCCGACATGGAACTCCCGCCCCTCGATGAATTCCTCCACCAGGATCGGGGGATCGAACTCGTCGAAGACCCGCTCGAGCTGGGCAAGCAGTTCCGCCCGGTCATAGACGACGCTCTTCTCGTCGACACCGGCGCTGGCGTCTTCGCGGGCCGGCTTGATAATCAGCGGATAGTGGAGTCCGTGGCGGACGGCGATCTTCGGCTTATTGAGCTGCAGGTACTTCGGCGTCGGCACGCCGTTGGCCAGGAGGAGTTGCTTCATCAATCCCTTCCGCCGGCAGTTCCCCAGGGCGAGGGGCGCCGCCCCGGTGTACGGGATCCGGTAGAGGTCGAGGAACCCGGCCACCGCCGGCTCGAGATCGGCGTCGTCGTGAAACCCCTCGACGAGGTTGAACACGGCATCCGGCGGATTGCGGCGGACCAGCCGCTCCAGCTTCTTGATATCCTCGGCCAGGTTGACTTCGCGGGCCTTGAACCCCGCCTCCTTGAGCCCGTCGACGATGGCCGCATACTCCTCGGCCACGGTCGACACGGCGATGTCGTACTCAGGCTTGAATCCAAGCGTCTCGGGGTCGACGTCGCGCAGCTGGTCGTATCCTTCGTCGCTGACGCTGTTGTACAGGACCACCACGGAGCCTCGCTCACGGGTTGTAGCCATCGCACCCCCAATCTCTTACCTTTGCGGGACTTCCAACCGGATGATCCATGGGAATATACCCACAACCGAACATCTGGCAGTGCGGACCCTTCGCCCTGAAGCACGCCCTGGCGATGCTGGGTGTGCTCAAGGACGAGAAGGACATCAGCAAGGTCGCCGGCAGCCACTGGTGGCACGGCACCGATGACCTCCAGCTGGCCCGGGCGGCTCGAAAGTTCAACACGGACATGCTCATGGTCCGCCGTCACGACCAGGCACAGGCCAAGGCGGAGCTGACGCGGTACCTGCGGCGCGGCATCCCGGTGCTGCTCTGTGTCGATGAGTGGAGCCACTGGCTGACGGCCGTCAACGTCGAGCAGGGGAAGTTCATCCTCCTCGACAGTCGGGCAAAGGAGGTCGTCACGATCGCCTCCTGGCCAACCCTGAGACGGATGTGGGTGTACCACGAGGACGACGACGTGGATGACACGGAGGTCCACACCTATTACGACCTGCACCCCGTCGTCCCCAGGTTCCGGCGCCAATCCAAGGCCCAGTTTTCCCTCACCCGCGCGCGCGCACTGCGGCGGAAGGCCAACCGCCGACTCGCCGAGCTCTGGGACGTCTACCTCGGCGACCTCCTGGTGCTCTGCCGCAGCCGCACGCCGCTCAGCCGCAAGGTCTTCTCCCTCGGCGAATTTCTGCGCCGGCACGAGGAGATGATCATCGAGCAGGTGGACTACTGGCACGGCAACATCGACACCCGCGCGGCCCGGCACGTCTTGGACAACATGCATTTCGTCGCCGACACCTACGGCCTGGTCATCCACGCCGAGCAGGAAAAGCGGACTATCGCCGGCATCACGTCGATCCTCACGCTCTGGGCCGCGGCGGCCCACGGCGTCTCCCCGGTCTACGGGCCCCGCGCCAAGCCTCGCCGGCGCTGATCGTCCCACCCGCAAACGACCGAGCCGCCGACGTCTCTCGACCCCGGCGGCTCGTTTCGTCGTACGCTTCCCTCCCCTGCCACTCAGGTGTGCCGGCCTCCGCGGGGCAGCATGATGTTGGCGATCACCCCGGCATGGTCTGACGGCCAGATCAGGGCACCGGCACTGTTCCGGATGCGATCGGACGGCACGTCACCGTACCGGCCGATTTGGCCGAGCAGTGAGTGCCGGCCCCGGAGCTCACCCAGCCCGCGGGTCCAGACATAGTCGATTCGCTCGCCGAAGGCCGGCCGCGGATTGGACAGGTCGGCCAGCTGGCAGCAGGTATATCCCCGCACGCGTGGACGAAGCGCGAGCCACACATCCGTGAAACCTCCAGCCTCCATGAGCTGGTACGCCGGTGAGTCGGGCTGGGCGTTGAAGTCGCCCATGACGATGGCCGGCGACGCATCGCCAAGAGACGCCACCATCTCCCCGATCTGTGCCGCATGCAGCTGCAGGAGCAGCTCGTCGGGTCCGGTGCCTTCGGTATGGGTGCTGGCAAAGGTGTAGGTCTTCCCGTCGATCACGGCGGTCATCTCGACCCAGCCACGCTGGAGGTCCACGCCCGGCGCCACCACCCCCAGATTCGCCTGGAAGGTGTGACCCGAGGCGCCGAGCACCTGCACCCGGCTCGGATCGACCAGCAGCACATCGGCGTCGGTCAGGCTGATGCCCGGGGCCGGCGAGGCAGTGAAGTTCTCCAGCCGGATGGCCACCTCGTAGTTCAGCCCTGCGGCCGCGAGCGCGTCGAGGAGAATCTCCTGAAAGTCCAGATTGACGTTGACGCCGAGCGGCGGAATGATCACCTGGATCGTGGAGACTTCCTGGAGCCCGACAACGTCGGGACGGGTCCGGCGGATTTCCTTCGCGATGGCGCGGGCGCGGGCCGGAAAATCGGTGCGCTCGATGGTGGCCACCGCCTCGATCAGGGCGGGAATGTCGTCATCGGGGTCAAGGCTGGCCAGCGCGGCGATGACGGCGTCGACGTCCGCGCCGACGTAGAGGTTCTGTGTCATGACCGACACCTCGCCCCGGCCGTCGCCCCGATCGAAATGCTCCGACAGGATGGCGCCCTCGTCCAGCGCCGCGGCCGTCGGTGCGGTCGCATCAGAGCAGGCCTGGCCCAGGACGAGGGTCAGCACAGCGAGGTACTTCAACCCGGATTTCATGGGGTCCTCCTTGGGTGGGGATGGCCCCGCCAGCTGGTGGACGGCAGGGCGGAATCACATGATGAATGTTGGCGGCCAGTGTAGGGAAAGCGTGAGGGTGCCGTGAAGGCATGGAAGGCCCCCCATGCGACGACCCCCGCCGAACCGGAGGGTTCGACGGGGGC
>SPDF01000191.1 GCA_004525055.1 Gemmatimonadales bacterium
CCGAAAGTACTATTCAGTTGCGTATCGGCACCAAAACCATTCCCGATCCGGGTGGTTCGTCCCGCGCGCCGACGGATCACGCCGCCTCGTCGGAGATCCGGATCCGACGCGTCCACTGGCCCAGCGCCTGAACCAGCTCGACGACGGACGCACGTACCTCAGGATCGGTGAGGTCGCCGTCGGCGTCGAAATGAGCCCCGGCCGTGCCGATAAGCAGCTCCGGCAGCGGCATCACACACGCACCCGTGAAGACGAATACGTCACGCAGTTGCGCCTGGGCGCGAGCTGTCGCACCTCGTCCTGGACTGGCTCCCAGAATGGCGATCGGCTTGTCCCGGAGCGGGCTGGTCGCTCGCGGGCGCGAGGCCCAGTCGATGGCGTTCTTGAGAACGCCCGGCATCCCATGGTTGTATTCCGGGGTGGCGACAAGCAGCGCATCCGCTGCCGTGATCGCTTGTTTGAACGAAGCCACGGCTGCCGGCTCCCCGGCGTCTTCGACATCCTGGTTGAAGAGCGGGATCCCGGCAAGATCGAGCGCCTCGATCGTGATCCACGGTGGCGCAGTTTCAACCGCGGCCCGGATCAATCCGCGGTTCAACGATGCGCTCCGGAGACTGCCGGCGAAGGCCGCGATCTTGATCTGGTCCATGGGAACACCAACACCTTTCTCTGGCGGCCGTGGCTTGTCCACTGGACCACAATGGCAAAGCCGTAGGGTTCCTTGGCCAATGTGGTGCCGGAGCCGAGATTCGAACTCGGACGCCCTTGCGGACCGCGGAGTTCAAGTGTGAGCACCGGCGTCCGGGAGTGTACGCCGGTGTACGGTTTCGTGAGTGAATCGGCCCGAATCGGCGTCGCGGTGAGCGCCGGGACGCGCCCCGTATGCTGCAAGAAGTGCTGCAGTGGGCGACAACATGACCCCCGGTCGCTCCGGGCTTGACTGGCCGCACGATGGCGGGATCGAAGGTCCGGGGACCGGAGCCGGGGCGCGTCAGGCTAGCGGCGGGCGCTTAGCGCGCATTCATGACGTGCGCCGCGATCATTAGACAGCGGCGGTGCGTTCGCGCCTCCAGGCGTTGAGCCGGATCAGCCAATAGATGATGATCCCGACCGCGACAATGGGTCCCACGATCGTCCAATACGTGACACCGCCTAACAAGGCGATGCCCAACGTGCCCGCCACCAACAGGACATACCCAGTTGCCTGCGACCTATTTGACGTTTGGGCCCTCCGCAACACATAGGCACCTACCAAGGCCGCTACGGATCCGGCCAACCCCGCAATGACAGCAATAAGGAGCAAGACGTCGCCACCGTCTTGGACAGACCATCCACCTGATGCAAGGTCGCGCAAGATGAGAACCCCGAAGACAATGGAGAGCCCGGCAACAACTACAAGACCAGCAAATGCCACCTTACCCGTAGTTGATGTTTCCATTTTCGATCCTCCTAGCTCAGCTGTTGGGTCCGACGGATGCGCTTCCGATCGGGTCTCATGGGCCGAGCATACGCCCCGCTCGGCCCGGACCGACTGGCCGCTCTCGCGGGATCGAAGGTCCGGGACCGGAGCCGGGGGCCAGGGTCAGGCTAGCGGCGGGCGCTTGTGCCTGACATGCGGACCTCGAGCACCCGAATGACACCTGCGATCACCAGGGCAACTCCCGCGGCAAGCGAGAGGGCGTTGCGGCCCAGGATCAGCGGAAAAGAGCCGTTCAAAACGGTCCCCGAGCCCCCGTGTTCGCACACGTCCGCCCTATGCTGCAAGTTATGCTGCAAATGTGGTGCCGGAGCCGAGATTCGAACTCGGACGCCCTTGCGGGCCGCGGAGTTTAAGTCCGCTGCGTCTGCCATTCCGCCACTCCGGCGCGGCTCCAAGGGTAGCCGTCGCATGCGAGCGGGGCGCGAAGTCGTTCAGAACGGCCTCTCCGAGCGACCTTCAGGAGGCCCTGGGCAAGCTCCGCCAGATCTGTCGCGCGCCGAGCATGACGGCCACCAAGATCACGGCGCCGATCGGCCCGGCGAGATCGCCCACGATCGCGTGGGCGATCACGAACAACGCGAACGCTCCCCACATCAGTGCGCCCAGCGCCAGGATGAGATTGCGAGACATGCGGCCCTCTTGCTTCTGCGTCAGATGAGATGTCGGCTGTGCTTCGAAGGCACTGACCCACCATATCCGAAGGTCCTGGCCACGCAAGGCTCAATGGTCCTATGTGGTTCTCGGGGGCACCAGATATCGCGCCCGCGATGGGCGTGTCTGCCGCCACCAACCCGCTCATGGCTCGCAGCCACGATCGGTCATTCCCCCGCGAGCTTCTCCAAGAGGGACACCGTCGCGTCGATGACCTGGGCCTGCTGATCGACCCGTGGGATGGTGGCGGGCAAGTCGTTCGGCTGCCCGGTGTACCAGCCTATCTGTTCGTGATTGCCGCCCTCGACGACTCTGAATGCGGCGTCTGAAGGGAGCTTGGCGACATTGGCCGGGCTGGTAAACGACGGGACCCCGGGATCGAGCGTGCCGTACGCCGAGACCACCTCGAGGTCGACAGCGGACAGGTCGGCAGCCGAATAGGAGGCCCACAGCACGAGGCCTTCGACCTCGCCTGGATGGCTGTCGATGAATTGGGCGGCCATCGAACCGCCGAGTGAATGCCCGCCGACGACCCAATGGGCGATCTCGGGGTGATCGTCGATGACACCCTGGGCGGCATCGATGTCGAAGACCGCCAGGTTGAGCGGGACTGGAACGACGACCGCGAGATAGCCTGCTTCTGCGATCTCGCGCGCCTGTGGTGCGTATGCCGCTGGCGGGACCTTGCCGCCGGGGTACAGGACGAGCCCCACCGTCGGCGGTGGACCGACTGGCGTGTAGGTCAGGCGGCCGTTGTCCTCCGTGAATGCGGCTCCCGGCGTGGAGGCGAGCGCGGCGGTCGCCTGTGGCAGGAGCGGTTGCGGCTGGACCCACCAGACGAACACCCCGACGAGAACCACCAGGATGGTGGCGGCTCCCAGAAGCAATCCACGCAGGACTCGGCGACGTGTCATGACTATCCTCCGGGTACGAGGACCGAGGAAGGGGTCATGGCACGAGGAGGCCGGCCTGGACTGCGACGTCGGCACCCAACTCGCCGGGATGGCAGGCGGTGGATCGGGCGGTCATTCATACGGCGCGAGGCGCTCCGAGACCATAGTTGGTGTTCAGGAAGTGGAGGCGACGACCGGATTCGAACCGGTGAATAGAGGTTTTGCAGACCTCCGTGTTGAGCCACTTCACCACGTCGCCAGGTGCTATTCGCTGGCGGGCCTCCGCCGGATGCTGGCTGCCCCTCGAGGGTTCGAACCTCGATTCACGGATTCAAAGTCCGCTGTCCTACCATTAGACGAAGGGGCAGCGGTCCGAAAAGGAGATTTGGAGCGGAAGACGGGACTCGAACCCGCGACCCTCACCTTGGCAAGGTGATGCTCTACCAACTGAGCCACTTCCGCTCTGAGATCTGCCCACCCTAAGGTGGTGCCGAGAGCCAGAATCGAACTGGCGACACCGCGATTTTCAGTCGCGTGCTCTACCAACTGAGCTATCTCGGCCCGATGGCCAACCAGCCGTCGGCTGCCCGTCGGCGCTCGAAACGATACCACGGGCCCCCAGAGAGGGGCAACGATACGAGGCCTCCCCTACCCTGTGCCCGCCAGAGCGGCCACGTCTTCCTCCTCGAGCGGCGGTTCCCCGGTCAGCTCTCGCAGCCGGTTGATTCGATCGACGATCGCCGGGTGGGTGGCCATCAACCCCGAAGAGCGCGCTTCGAAGTGCTTGATCGGGTTTGTGAAATACATATGCTGGGTCCCACGGTTGGCCACCTCAAGGACCTCCTGATCCGACTCGATCTTGGCCAGTGCGCGCTCCAGACCGTACGGGTTTCGGGTCAGCTCGACCGATGAGGCGTCAGCCAGATACTCGCGCTGTCGACTCACGGCCAGCTGGATGAAGCGGCTGATGATCGGCGCCAGGATGGCCAGGATGATGGCGATGACCGCGATGATCGCCTGGGCGCCGTTCCCGCCGCTGCTGCGGCTCGACGACCTTCGCGACGACATCCCGCCCCAGAAGCTGAACCGCAGGAAGAAGTCGGCCAGGATGGCGATCGAGCCGACCATGACCCCGATGATCAGCGAGAAACGGATATCGAGATTGCGAATGTGCGACAGCTCGTGGCCGATGACGCCCTGGAGCTCCTCGCGATCGAGTTTCTGGAGCAGGCCGGTGGTGATCGCCACCGATGCGTGCGCCGGATCGCGACCGGTCGCGA
>SPDF01000096.1 GCA_004525055.1 Gemmatimonadales bacterium
CCAGCACCGCCGCCAGCTCCGGCTTGAGCACCTTGATCGCCACCTTGCGGTGGTGCTTCAGGTCCTCGGCCAGGTACACCGTGGCCATGCCCCCCTGGCCCAGCTCCCGCTCGATGCGGTAGCGGTCGGCCAGGGCGGCGGACAGACGGGAAAGCGGGTCGGTCACTGCGTCTTCTCCGCCGCCAGTGCCGCCCGCAGTTCGGTGATGAAGTTCTCCACGATCACCAGGTTCCCGGATCGGTCGCCGGTTCCGGCGGTGTTGATCAGAAACCGCCGACCGTCGCGCGAGAGCTCAAACAGCCGATCTTGGCCATTTCTCTCGAACTCGACGCCGGCCGGGGCGCGCACCACGACGCGATGCGACGCCAACCCAGGTCCATTCGCCATGTTGGCCACATTGATCGTATTGCGATCCGACCGGTAGTAGAGCTCCCGCCCATCGCGGCTCCAGACCGGTTCGATTCCGCCACCCTGCGAAATCTGCCACTTGCCGTCGTCTACATCGGGGAAGGGCCGGACGAAGATCTCCCGGTCCCCGGTCTCGGTCGAAGAGTAGGCGAGCCAACGCCCGTCTGGCGAGACACTGGGTTGCACTTCGTGATAGCTCTCGGCGAGGAGCGGGCGGAGGGCGGTGTCGCTGCCGATTTCCATGACCAATATGTCCCGTGATGGCGGGCCACCAACCGCCACCAGCAACCAGCGACCATCGGCAGACCAGTGTGCATCGATGACGTTCCTGCCCACATCCGCGACGAGCTCTTCGGAACCCACGCCATCGGACCGGCGGCGCCAGAGACTCCAGGGTCCACCGCGGAGCGAACTGTAGCTCACATACTTCCCGTCCGCGGTCCATGCGGGCGATTCATTCTGCTCGCCGCTGAAGGTCAGACGGGAAAGGGGGCCACCGTCCAGCTGTTTGATCCAGATGTCCATGCGTCCGGGCCCCGACTCCGACGAGGCGATGCCGATGGCGAGCCGGGTGCCGTCAGGCGAGAGGGCGTATGCCTCGAGCTCGGGGTCATGCCATGCGGTGTCCACCGGCGTCGCGCTACCGGATCGATCCACCCACATCATCGTTTCCGCGGAATTGACGCCGGGAAGCGCATAGGCGAGCGTGCCGCTGGCGATCGTGAGGTCGGTGTCGATGCCCCGGACGGAGACGTTGCCAAAGAGAGGGACCGGCCGGCCGCGTACCGAGAGCTTGCCCAGATCGAAGTGCGCCGCCATCAAAGTCCCCTCCGGCGCCACATAGACCAGGGCATCCGCCTCGGCGACGTAATACCCGGCCACCCCCTGCAGGGTGGTGCTGATGTGTCCCGTCTTCAGATCCACGACATGCAGTTTGTATTGAGAATCGTCGCTACTCGCCTGCGGCTCCTCGGCCACCAGTGCCCCATGACCGTCGGGGAGGATGTTGAGCCAGAGGTAGCGGCCGCCCGCTGCCGGCGCGGGAAGCGCAACGACGTCCTCCGGCGGCCCCCCGGCCCCGGGCACGCGTCGGACCATGTTGTCCGCATTGACAAAATAGACGAAACCTTGCGGCCCCCACGCGGGCGGACTTTCGAACCCAGAGTCTACCAGCGTCAGTGGCGGTCCCCCCCGCAGCGACGCGACGCGGATGGTCGAGGGGTTGGCCATGATAAACGCAACCTGCGAGCCGTCCAGCGACACAGCGGGGAGCATTGGAATCCCCGCTGTCCCGGGAATGGCACGCGAGGTGAGACTCCCCAGAGGCCGGACGAAGAGCTGCCGGGTGCCGCCGAAGGCGCCGCCCACATACACCAGTTCCCGGCCATCCGGAGTCAGTGCGAGGCGGCCTGGTTCCCCGGCGCCGAAGTACGCCAGCGGCGCCGCGCTGTCGAGCGCGACAGGATAGCGACCTACTGGTCCTGTCAGTTGTGGCCGGTTCGCTGCCCAGATAGCGAACGCGGCCATGACAACGGCGAACGCCGAGGCCGTTGCCGCGATCATCCGCCAGCGTCCGGATGCTGCCGGGGTCGCCGCCTCCAAGCCGACGGTACCACCCACCATCGTGAAGTTCGGATTCTTCAGCGCCTCCCCGAACTCCCTCGCGGATGCGAACCGGTCGGCCGGCAGCTTCTCGAGCGACTTGGCCACCGCGGCCGCCACGTTGTGCGGCACCGACTTCCGGAGCTCCGTCACCGGGCGGGCGGTGTCGGTCACGATCTTCATGATGATCTGCTGGGCCGAGCCGCCGAGGTGCGGCGGCTGGCCGGCCAGCATCTCGTAGCAGACGCTGCCGAGCGAATAGACGTCGCTCCGGGCGGTGATCTCCTTCTCGGCGGTGGCCTGCTCCGGGCTCATGTAATGCGGGGTGCCGAGACTCATGCCGGTCTCGGTCATCCGGCCGCCTGCGGCGGCGCTCAGGGCCAGCGCGATCCCGAAGTCGGCCACCATCGGGCGGCCGTCGTGGAGCAGGATGTTCTCCGGCTTGATGTCGCGATGGATGACCCCGTTCCGGTGGGCGTAATCCAGCGCGTCGGCCACGGCCGTCGTGATGGCCACCGACTCGTCGATACCGAGCTGGGTCTCGCGGTCCAGCTTGCTCCGCAGCGTCTCGCCGTCGATGAACGGCATCACGTAGTAGAGGAAGCCGTCGGCGGTGCCGGAGTCGAACAACGGCAGGATGTGGGGATGCTGCAGCGCTGCCGTCGTGGTGATTTCCTGCACGAACCGCTCGGCGCCGAGGACCGCCGCGAGTTCGGGCTTCAGCACCTTGAGTGCCACGTGCCGCTTGTGCTTCAGGTCTTCGGCGAGATACACCGTGGCCATGCCCCCCTGGCCCAGCTCCCGATCGATGCGGTAGCGGTCGGCCAGGGCAGCGGAGAGGCGGGTCAGGGGGTCAGTCACTCAGGTGCTCCCATTCAGGATTCAGTGCAGCGCTCCGCGCTCGAGTCGCGGGTAAACCCGCGGTTCGGCTGATGTCGCTGAAGCGACACGTTCACAATCGAGGTGCAGTCTACTGGCCGACGTTTTCCCGCAGCTCGGCCAGGATATTCTGCACGAAGACCATGTCACCCGACACGTCGCCTTCGCCGGTCTGATTGATCATCAGGAAGCGCTGGCCGTCGGCCGTCACCGCCATGAGGCGATTGCGTGGGTTGGCCTCGTACGCTCCCTCGGGAATGCGAAGCACCAGCTCGCGGGCCGCGGCATTCGGGCCGTTGGCCAGCGAGGCGCTCCAGATACCGTTGCCGTCGAAGGAGCGATAGTACAGCTCCCGTCCATTGGCGCTCCAGATCGGGTCGATACCGCCGTCCGTGGAGATCTGCCATTTGCCGCTCGACGTGTTCGGGAAAGGCCGGACATAGACCTCGGCCTGCCCCGACTCGTCGGAGGCATACGCCAGCCAGCGCCCATCCGGTGAGAGCATCGGCTCGAATTCGTCCGCCGGCCCCTCGATCACCACGGTCCACGCTGTATCGACGCCGAGCCGAAGCGCGACGATGTCGTCGGTCGGCGGACCCGACATGCCGCCGACCAACCACTTGCCGTCAGCCGACCAGATGACGTCGGTCAGCTCGCGGGGAGGTGAGGGGAGCGTCTCGACTGTGCCGCTACCATCCGCGGACTGCCGCACGACCGTCGATTGATGGTTGTCCCCCCGCACCAGGTACACAATGCTCCGTCCATCGGGGCTCCAGGCCGGCGCCCGGCTGTCCACATCGTCGAAGGTGAGGCGGGAGAGCGGGCCGCGTGGAAGCTGCTTGATCCAGATGGCGCCGCGCGAGAGTCCGCCGCTATTACGCATGGCGGCACCAGCGGCGCTGGAACCGGTGACCGACACGAGTTCAACCGCGAGCCGAGTTTCGTCGGGAGCGAGCGCCAGCCCTTCGAACTCAAGATCCCCGGTCCACGCCGGATCCACCGGCCGCGCGGCCCCATCCCGCGTCACCCAGGCGAGAATTTCCGGGGCGTTCAATCCGGGGGTGGAGTAGACCATCGAGCCGCTCGCGGAGATGGCCACATCGCCCGCGCCATTGTTGCGGTAGTCGACCCTTTCGATGAGTGCGGTTGGGCGCCCCGCAATCGTGCCATCTCCTGCGTCGAATGGCACTGCCATGAGCACGTTGTCGGCGGTGATGTAGAGCAAGTGTCCCGATGGGCTGTAGCGGCCGTACACGCCGTCGGCCAACTTGGTCGAAACGCCGGTCTCCAGGTCGAGCACGTGCACTTCATGGGACGCCAGGCGCGACTCCGCCTGGAGACCGACCGTCACGATCGCGTGCTGCCCATCGGGGAGCACTTCCGGCCACTCGAGACGCGCGCCCGTGGCAAATGCCGTCACGGTCGCCACCGAATCCACCGGCCCACCGCTGGCCTGCACCTTGAGGATGCGTAGCCCGGAGCGGTCGACGAAGTAGATGTAGTTGTCCGGCCCCCAGGATGCGGACGAAAACCCGACATCGTTGGCGACCGTGATCGGCGGTCCGCCGGCGAGCGGGGCCACGCGAATTTCTGCCCGGTTCTCGGCGAAGACGGTGAAGACCAGGCGCTTCCCGTCGGGTGAGACGGCGGGCGCCCACCCGTTCTCCGTGCCGGTGAGCGGGCGGCCCTCGAGTTCGTTGAGGGGACGAATCCACAATTGGGAGGCCACGCCGAGCGCAAACTGCCCGGCGGGAAATGCCTGCCCGCCACCGGGGAGCACGGCGGCGATCGGGCCGGTGCCGGCGTAGATGATGGTGGAGCCGTCGGGGGTGATGGCGACACGCGGTGGCGTGAGGTTGATGCCACCGTACACCAGCCCCTGCTGCGTTGGCAGTCCCATGGCCATGCGAACCACCGGCAACTCCGGTCGGTGGAGGACGCTCCAGGCAGCGATCGCCGTCATACAGAGGAGCGCCACGCCGAGGGCCAGTGTGACGGGCCCGCCAGGCAGGTTACCCCACGGACGGTCTGAACCAACGGTGCCCGCTGCGCTCAGGAGGACAGAGTCGCGCCAGGCCGGAGATTCCAGCGCCTCGGCAAATGCCTTGGCGCTCTCGAATCGGTCGGCCGGGAGCTTCTGGAGCGATTTGGCCGTGGCGGCCGCCACGTTGGGTGGCACCGCTTTCCGAAATTCTGTGACCGGCGCCGCGTCCTGGGTCACGATCTTCATGATGATCTGCTGCGCCGAGGCGCCGACGTGCGGTGGATTCCCGGTCAGCATCTCGTAGAGCACGCTGCCGAGCGAGTAGACGTCACTCCGGGCGCTGATCTCCTTCTCCGCCGTGGCCTGTTCAGGAGACATGTAGTGCGGCGTGCCGAGGCTCATGCCGGTCTCGGTCATCCGGCCACCGGCGGCGGCCGAGAGCGCCAGCGCGATCCCGAAGTCGGCCACCATCGGGCGGCCGTCGTGCAGCAGGATGTTCTCCGGCTTGATGTCGCGGTGGATGACGCCATTGCGGTGGGCGTAGTCCAGCGCGTCGGCCACGGCGGCGGTGATATGAACCGCCTCGTCGATGCCGAGCTGGGTCTCACGATCCAACTTGCTCCGTAATGTTTCGCCGTCGATGAACGGCATCACGTAGTAGAGGAAGCTGTCCGCTTCCCCGCTGTCGAAGAGCGGCAGGATGTGCGGATGCTGCAGCGCCGCCGTGGTCTTGATTTCCACCACGAACCGTTCGGCGCCAATCACGGCGGCGAGTTCCGGCTTCAGGACCTTGAGCGCGACCTTGCGGTCGTGCTTCAGGTCCTCGGCCAGGTACACCGTGGCCATGCCCCCCTGGCCCAGCTCCCGCTCGATGCGGTAGCGGTCGGCGAGGGCGGCGGAGAGGCGCTCGTTGATGGCGCTCATCGCTTCTGCCCCTCGGCTGCGAGTTGCTTGAGTTCTTCGAACCAGTTGGTCACCACGCGCACCGGCACGCCGAGATTGAAGACCTCTTCCTTCGACTGGACCATCAGGAAGCGATTACTCGTGGGATCCACGTCGTATCGGCGGGGAAAACCGAGTGTCTGGAAGAAGCTGGCGGTCGTCACTTCGAGGCCGGAGTGCGGGAAGAGGCGGGTGCGGGAGCGCACCGTGACCTGGCCCTGCTGGAGCGAAAGGCTGGCCCGCATCATCCATTGCCCTCCGGCGTAGTAGATGGTCGAGCCGTCCGGCGCCCAGGCAGGCCCGACGCCCCCGCTATCGGAGATCTGCACCGGCGCACCTGGCTCCGGGAAGCTCCGCACATAGATCTCGTTCCGTCCCGATTCGTCGGACGCATACGCCATCCAGCGACCATCGGGGGATATGTCACCCTGCCGCTCGTTCCAGTTGGCGCGCAGATACGGCTCGATTACCGGCGACGCGCCATCGATCCGCAGAATGTCGATGTCGTTGCCCCTGCCCTCCGACACACGTCCGAGGATCAC
>SPDF01000251.1 GCA_004525055.1 Gemmatimonadales bacterium
CCTCGTGGCGAGCGTTGGCCTCTGCTTTTCGGCCGCCCTCCTGGCCCACGTGGCCGGATTTTCCGTCGCGCTTGGCGCGTTCCTCGCCGGATCGTTCGTGGCGGAGGGCGGCGTGTCGAAGCAGGTCGAACCGCTGGTCCGCCCGCTGCGCGACATGTTCGCCGCCATCTTCTTCGTCGCCGTCGGCATGTCCATCGAGCCCGCCGCCATCTTCGAGTATTGGCCAGCGGTGCTCGCCCTCACGGCGGCCGTGCTCGTCGGAAAGACGCTCGGCGTGACGACCGGAGCATTCCTGGCCGGCCTCGGAACCCGGACCTCGATTCGTGCGGGTATGTCCATGGGTCAGATCGGCGAATTCTCGTTCATCATCGTCGGTCTCGGGGTGGCCACCGGCGCCACCGGATCGTTCCTGGCCCCCGTGACCGTCTTCGTGTCCGTGGCAACCGCCCTGCTGACGCCGTTCTTCGTAGCTCGCTCCTCGGCCGTGGCCAACCACGTCGATCGCCGCCTGCCACATGCGCTCCAGACGTACGCGACTCTCTACGGCTCCTGGGTCGAGTCGGCGCGCGGCCGAGGGCTTCCCAGCACGGCGACCGGGCGCATCCGGCGCCTCGCCCGCTTCATCGTGCTCGATGCCGTCCTCCTGACGACCATCCTGATCGGCGTCTCGCTGACACTGGAATCGGGGACGGACTCACTGGCGAGCCTGCTCGGGCTCCCTCCTGCCGTGGTCCAGGCCGGGGCGGTCGCCCTCGCGCTGGCAGCGCTCTTCCCTCTGCTGTACGGCATCGTGCATAGCGCCCGCTCGCTCGGAACGGCCATCGCCCTGCAGGCTGTGCCCGCCGCCCCATCCGGACGGGCCGACCTCGGAGCCGCCCCACGCCGCGCACTCCGGCTCTCGGTGCAAATCGGTGTGGTGTTGATTGTGGGAATCCCGATGGTGGCGGTGACGCTCCCGATACTCCCCACCTACGGCGGGCCAGCCTTGCTTGGGATGCTGTTGTTGCTGCTCGGCTTCGCGTTCTGGCGCTCCGCGCGAGACCTGCAAGGTCACGTGCGCGCCGGCGCGACGATGATCGTCGAGGCACTCGCGGTGACGGGCGAGCATCCGACCTCATCAGGAGGAATCCTCGCGGAGGTGCGGCAGCTGCTGCCCGGCATCGGCGAACTGACGCAGGTGGTCCTGGGGGCCGGGGAGGCGGCGGTGGGCCAAACGCTGGCCCAGCTGAACCTGCGCGGCCTCACCGGCGCGTCGGTGGTGGCGCTCTGCCGGGGGGAGGAACGGCTGGTGCTGCCCGAGGGGGACAAGGAGCTGCAGGTGGGAGATATACTGGCACTGACCGGTTCGCAGCGGGCCATCGCAGCGGCCACCGCCCTGCTGCACGGTTAGGCGTCGGTTGCCCGCCAGAGGTACCACGATGCCACTGAGCGGAATGGCCGCCACTTCTCACCCGCGCGCTCGATTCGCTCCGGCTTGGGCCACTGTCGCGTACGATAGGTCTTCTGGAATCCCTTCTGGATCCCCAGGTCGTGGATCGGGAGCACGTCGGGCCGGCCCAGCCGAAAAATCAGCAGCATCTGCACCGTCCACATACCCACTCCACGAACCGCAGTCAGGCGTTCGATGATCTCGTCATCCGGCATCCGCCGAAGCGCGGCGGCCGTCGGCACAACCCCTTCAAGCGTCTTCGCGGCGAGATCTCTTGCAGCCGCGAGCTTGGCGCGCGAGAGACCGGCGCCGCGCAGTGCCTCGTCCGGCGTGTCGAGCAATGCCTGCGGAGAGAGCACCCGCCTCGGCGGAAAAAGCGCTCGGACCCGGCCATAGATCGTGGCGGCCGCCTTGCCGCTCAGTTGCTGATAGACGATCGACTCCAGGACTTCCTCGAACGGGGAATGTCGCATCGTGGGTTCCAATCCGCAGGGCCCTGCCGACTTGATGGCCGCGGCCAGGTCCGGGTCCACCTTGCGAAGGTGGCGGACAGCCACGGCTGCATCGAATGGGGTGCTCACGCGGTCACCCCCATTGATGCCGACTCCAGATACGGCTGCAGGTATCGACCGGTGAGCGACTCCTGGCACACGGCGACCTCCTCCGGCGTTCCTTCGACGACGAGTCGTCCTCCTTCGTCGCCTGCCTCGGGGCCGAGGTCGATGATCCAGTCCGACTTCTTGATGACGTCGAGATGGTGCTCGATCAGGAGGACCGTGTTCCCTGCGTCCACCAGGCGATCCAGGACCTGGATCAGCACCCGGACATCGTCAAGGTGCAGCCCGGTCGTTGGCTCATCGAGAATGTAGAGTTTCCGCGCGCCCTTGCGCTTGGCAGCGGCCAGCTCGCGCGCGATCTTGAGCCGCTGTGCCTCGCCGCCGGAGAGGGTCGTGGCCGGTTGGCCGAGGCGGAGGTAGCCGAGTCCTACCTGGTGCAGATGCCAGAGCGCCGTCCCGAGTTTCGGCTGGTGCCGGAACCGGGTGATTGCCTCTTCTACCGTCCACTGCAGCACATCGTGAATGGACGCGCCGTGGATCTTCACCTCGAGCAGTTCCCGTTTGTACCGGCTCCCGCCGCAGATGTCGCACGGAACAAAGACGTCGGCGAGGAAGACCATTTCCACCTGTACGTGCCCGGCGCCGTCACACGCCTCGCAGCGTCCCCCCGGCAGGTTAAACGAAAAGGTGGAGGCGGTGTATCCGCGGGCCCGCGCCAGGGGTTGGCTGGCAAAGAGCTCGCGGATTTCGTCGAAGCCCTTCACATAGGTGATGGGATTGGAACGGGGGGTCCGGCCGATTGGTGACTGGTCCACCAGCAGCACGTCGGACACCAGCTCGGTGCCGGAGAGTTCCGCCACCGCGCCGACCAATTCGCCGAGGTGCGACTTGGCGGAGTGACCCCCGTGGAGCCGGCGCTCAAGCTCACGGTAGATGATGTCATGCACGAGCGTGCTCTTGCCGGAGCCCGACACGCCGGTCACCGTCGTCAGCGTGCCGAGGGGGATGTTGACGTCCACACCCTTCAGATTATGCAGTGTGGCCCCCTTCACTCGGAGCCACAGAGGGCCGGCCGGCCGTCGCGCGCTGGGCACCGCGATGCATTTGGCGCCCGAGAGGTACTGGCCAGTCAGCGTATCGACCGCCTCGAGGGGTGGGCCGGCGTGCACCACTTCGCCGCCCTTCTCGCCCGCGCCGGGCCCGAGCTCCAGCATGAAGTCCGCCTCGCGGACGGCGGCCAGGTCGTGCTCGACGACAATGACGGTGTTCCCGAGGTCCCGGAGGCGATGAAGCAGGGCGAGCAGTCGATCGGTGTCGCGCGCGTGAAGGCCGATCGAGGGCTCGTCGAGCACGTACATCGAATCCACCAGTCGGGAGCCCAGGGCGTTGGCAAGCGCGATGCGCTGGGCCTCCCCGCCCGAGAGGGTGCGCGCCTGTCGATCGAGGGTGAGGTAGCCGAGCCCCACGTCGTCGAGGTAGCGGAGGCGGGCATC
>SPDF01000201.1 GCA_004525055.1 Gemmatimonadales bacterium
CAGCCCCGCCTTCCTGGTGCGCGGCGACAACAACGTCACCCTCTGCATTCCCACGGCGTTCGTGTCGTGGACCGGCGAGGCGCTCGACACCAAGATTCCCCTCCTCCGCTCGATGGAGGCGCTCAGCAAGCAGGCGCTCCGTATCCTGAAGCTCTTCGGCACCGACACCGGCGTGACGCGCGTGGCCACGACCGTCGGCCCGGAGCAGGAGTACTTCCTGGTCGACCGGGAGCTCTACTTCCAGCGCCCCGACCTCATGACCTGCGAGCGCACCCTCTTCGGCGCCCGTCCTCCCAAGGGGCAGCAGCTCGAGGACCACTACTTCGGCACCATTCCGAGCCGGGTGCTCGCCTTCATGGCCGATGCCGAGCTGGAGCTCTACCGCCTCGGCGTGCCGGTCAAGACGCGGCACAACGAAGTGGCGCCGGGCCAGTACGAGATTGCCCCGCTCTTCGAGGTCAGCCACATCGCCAGCGACCACCAGATGCTCTTGATGGAGACGCTGAAGCGGGTGGCCCAGCGGCACGGCCTCGCGGCGCTGCTGCACGAGAAGCCGTTTGCCGGCGTCAACGGCAGCGGCAAACACAACAACTGGTCGATGGCTACCGACACCGGCGTCAACCTCCTCGACCCGCAGGATGAGACCCACACCAACCTGCAGTTCGTGGTCTTCCTCGTCGCGGTCATCCGCGCGGTGGACATTCACGCCGATCTGCTTCGCGCCTGCATTGCCAGCGCAGCCAATGACCACCGCCTCGGCGCCAACGAGGCCCCGCCGGCGATCATCTCTATGTTCCTCGGCGACATGCTCTCCGACATCCTGGCCCAGGTGGCCGAGGGATCGCCGAAGCGCACCCTGAAGGGCGGCATGATCGACCTCGGCGCCCGATCGCTTCCGCAGCTCCCCCGCCACTCGGGCGATCGCAACCGGACCAGCCCCTTCGCGTTCACCGGTAACAAGTTCGAGTTCCGTGCAGTGGGGTCGAGCCAGAGCGTCGCCTGGCCCAATACGGTGCTGAACACCATCGTGGCCGAGTCGCTCGACTATGTGGCAGGCGAGCTGGAGAAGGCCGTTGGCGACAAGCCGACCGCCGCCAAGCTCGAGAGCGCGTCGATACACCTGCTCAAGAACCTGCTCAAGGAGCACAAGCGGGTCATCTTCGACGGTGACAACTACACCGAAGAGTGGCACGCCGAGGCGAAGGAACGCGGCCTCCCGATGCTGGTGGACTCGGTGGCATCGTTCCATGCGCTCTCGGCGAAGAAAAACTACGATATGTTCAAGAAGTACGGCGTGCTCACCAGGGCCGAGCTCGATTCGCGCACCCACATCGCCATCGAGAAGTACATCAAGCAGGTGACGATCGAGGCGGAGACGATGGTGTCGATGGCGCGCACGATGATCCTCCCCGCCGCGCTGGCCCAGCAGACGCTGATGGCGGAGGCGATCGCCTCCACCGAGGCCGCCGGGGTCGAGGACGGTGACTCCCGGACGGCGCTGCAGACCTTCGTCGGTGCGGTGAGCCGGCTCCGGAAGGCCACGGTGGCCCTCGACAAGGTGGCCACCGCGCACGCCGAGACGCCGATGAAGCACGCGCAGCAGATCAAGGCCAAGGTCATTCCCGCCATGGGCGAGCTCCGGACGGTCGCCGATGAACTGCAGCTGCATACGGCCGACGAGTTCTGGCCGATGCCGGTCTACCGGGAACTCTTGTTCCTTAAGTAGGGCAAAGAGGCGGGGACGCGGGGAAGCCCACCCTTCCCCGCTTTCCCGCCAATTGCTTCTATCGCATGAATCGGATAGCCCCGCCCGGGTATTCGACCTAGCTTGATTCCATGACCAATTCACTTTCACTTGCTCCCAAGGCCAGGTCGGGCGACGCCGGCCGGTGGGCCGCCGTGGCCGCGCGCGATACCAGCGCCGACGGCCGGTTCGTCTACGCGGTCCGTACCACGGGTATCTACTGTCGGCCCTCCTGCGGATCACGTCGCCCAAAGCGTGCAAACGTAACGTTTTACGAGACTCCTCTCGCCGCCCGGGAGGGGGGCTTCCGGGCCTGCCTCCGGTGCCACCCCGATGAGGCGGCGTCCGGTACCGGGCCCCGCTCGGGGGATGAGGCGGTCCGGCGGACGCTGGCCTATATTGAAAATCACCCCGGGGAGGTCCCTTCCTTGGCGGAGCTTGCCCAGACCGCGGGCTTGAGCCCGGCCCATTTGCAGCGCAGCTTCTCCCGGATGGTCGGGGTCAGCCCTCGGGCCTACGCCCAGGCCCTCCGCCGAGAACGACTCAAGACCGGGCTACGGCAGGGGCGTTCTGTCAGCCGCGCGGGATGGGATGCCGGATACGGCTCCAGCCGTCAACTCTACGAACAGGGGGCGGATGCCCTGGGCATGACACCGGCTTCCTACAAAGCCGGCGGGGCTGGGGTCGTGCTCCGCTATACCGCGGTGGAGACTGTTGCGGGGCCGTTGCTGCTGGCTGCCACCGACCGGGGACTCTGCGCCGCGTGGTTTGGGAAGGACGAAGAGGAGCTTGTCCGGGCGTTGGTCGGCGAGTTCCCGAGTGCTGAATTGCTCCGAGATGACCGCGCCCTGGCCCCGATGGGCGTCGCGGTCCGTAAGCATCTGGCGGATGGGGCGCCTCTCGCGCTGATTCCGCTGGACGTCGCCGGCAGCCCCTTTGCCCGGGCGGTCTGGAACAGTGTGCAGGCGATACCGCGCGGGGAAACCCGCACCTACGCCGAGGTGGCAGCGTCGATCGGCCGCCCGGGGGCGGCCCGGGCAGTGGGAACCGCCTGCGGGGCTAATCCAGTGGCCGTCGTCATCCCCTGTCACCGCGTGGTGCGTGCCGATGGATCCG
The DNA here is from genome assembly GCA_004525055.1 of Gemmatimonadales bacterium. Lineage (GTDB taxonomy): Bacteria > Gemmatimonadota > Gemmatimonadetes > Gemmatimonadales > GWC2-71-9 > SPDF01. Next base: position 2,861 of record SPDF01000201.1, read on the forward strand.
GCGGCGGATATCGGTGGGGATTGGATCGGAAACGGGCACTGCTCGCGCGCGAGGCGCGGGGGCAGTCCCCATGAGTAGCGTCAGGAGTCAGCAGCGCCTATGTGGAATCGCAGGTTCGCATCGCCGACCGCCATCGCCACCGGGTTCCTTCTCTTGGGACTCGGTGTCCTTGGCTGTACGCCTCTAGGCGGGTGGCTCTATTCCGATCCCACCTTCGCGCTGAGCGGCGTCCGCACCACCTTTCAAGGATCCCCAGCCGACACCCTCCAGGTCATCCTGACCGGCTGCAATCTCAACGACTTCAACGTGGACGGGCTCACCATCGATGGCCAGCTGTTCGTGGACGGCACGGCGGTCGGGGTGCTCCAGAGCAGCACGTCGTTCACGATGAAGATGCGGGATTCGGTGGACGTGACGGTCGTCCTGCAGATTCCCCGTGCCGACGAGCCGCGGGTCCACGCCAAGGGCGATGCCTTCGTCACGGCCGAGTATGAGCTGAACGGTCGGGTCGAATTGGCCACGCCCATCGGGGTGCGGCGGGTGGCGCTCGCCCAGAAGGGGGATGTCCGCTTCGACTCCACCGGCATGCCGAGCGGGTGGACGGTCCGCAATGCCCGTCCGTGCAAGCCGGGCCAGTCCGTACTCCCCGGTCAGGGCATGAAGCCGCGGACGCTGGTCGATACAATCTTTCGTCCTGAGACACCCGTCATCGGCTCCCCCAACCAGCGGAACGAATTTTGAGCACTCCGTCCAAGCCCCTGACGTACGCCACCTACCTCAAGGTGGACGAGCTCCTTGGCCTACAGCAGCCGTTGAGCGACGGGCCCGAACACGATGAGATGCTGTTCATCGTGATTCATCAGGTGTACGAACTGTGGTTCAAACAGCTTCTCCATGAAGTCGGCCGTCTGCAGCGCCTGCTTGAGACCGGCGAAGGGCTGACCGCCCTCGGTGCCTTGAAGCGGATCCTCACCATCCTGAAGGTGCTCGTCTCCCAGATCGACGTCCTGGAGACGATGACGCCGCTGGAGTTTCTTTCCTTCCGCGACCGGCTCGAGTCCGGCAGCGGCTTCCAGTCATTCCAGTTTCGTGAATTCGAGTTTGCGCTGGGCCACAAGCAGCGTACCGCCCTCGAGCGCTACCCGGAAGGCTCGGTGCATCGGGCGCTGCTGGAGCGCCGCTTCGCCGCCTCCACTCTCTGGGATGGATTTCTGGCCTATCTCGCTCACGAGGGCGCCGAGATCCCCGCCGACGAGCAGACACGGGACGTCACGCAACCGATTAC
>SPDF01000415.1 GCA_004525055.1 Gemmatimonadales bacterium
CGTCGAGCCCGGATAAATGCAATGCGGCCGCTCAGGGAACTGAGCCGGCCGCATTGCATTTATCCGGGCTCGACGCGGCAACGCGTGAGGCGCTCGTCGCCTACGCGGGAGGGAAACTCGGGCTCGATATCATGACGACCGAATCGGGGGCGCTGGTCAGCGGAAGCAGGGCGCGGTTGCAGGCGCTGGCGCGCCCATGGGTGGGGCCGCCGGAACTCGCCGAGGTGGCGTTCCAGGTCGGCCTGGCACTCCCGATGGAACTGCCGGCGGTATGGATCACCGCAACCGGGACCATCGACCTCAACCGGCCAGTGATCGTCGGCATCCTCAACCTGACGCCAGACAGCTTCAGCGACGGCGGTCGGCTCCCGACGGTCGCGGCGGCGGTTGCACGGGCGGAGGAACTCCTCGAGGGAGGGGCGACGGTGCTCGATGTGGGCGGGGAGTCCACTCGCCCTGGTCGCCCGGCGCCGGTGTCCGCAGAGGCAGAGATCGCGCGAGTGGTTCCGGTGGTGGAGGCGCTGCGCCGGCGGTGGCCCGAGCTGCCGGTCTCCGTGGACACGGTGAAGGGGGTGACGGCGCGGGAGGCCTTGGCCGCTGGTGCATCGGCCATCAACGATGTCTCCGGGTTGCGGCTCGACCCAGCATTGGCCGCAGTCGTCGCGGCGGCGGGTGCGGGGATCATCGTGATGCATTCGCGCGGCGACCTCGCGTCCATGGCGTCCTACGATGGTGCGGACTACCGGGGCGATGTGGTGGGTGACGTGATCGACGAGCTGCGGCAGGCGGTGGACCGGGCCACGTCGGCTGGTGTCAGCGCCGACCGGATCGTCATCGATCCGGGGTTCGGCTTCTCCAAGACCGTGGACCAGAATATTTTGGTGGCCGACCAGCTGGCGGTGTTCCACGCACTGGGCCGACCGATCCTTGTCGGACCGTCGCGCAAACGCTTCCTGGGGGCCATCACGGAGCGCGATGTGTCGGACCGCGATCGGGCCACCGCCGCCCTCTGTGCGCTGACCTACGCGCGGGGCGCCCGCCTCTTCCGCGTCCACGAACCTGCAGCGGTGCGCGATGCGCTCGCTGTGGCCCACGCCCTCGGAGCGGCCCACTGACTTCCCTCGACGACAGCCGCCCACCGTATCTCGTGGCGCTCGCCCTCTTCGCACTGGTCTTGACCGGGTACATCCTCACCCTCGCCCCCAGCGTCACCTTCTGGGACGCGGGCGAATTGATTGCCTCGATCCACAATCTCGGCATTCCCCACCCACCAGGGACGCCGCTCTTCGTGCTGCTCGGCCACGTCTGGGCCGCGCTCTTCCCGGTCGGCGAGTATGCGTGGCGGACAAACCTGATGAGCGCCACCTTCAGCGCGGCAGCGGCCGGATTCTTCTTCCTGGTGGCGCATGACACGCTGCGCCTCGGAACGGCAGGCCTTGCCCCCGGCACTCGGCGGCTCGTGGCATTGGGCGGCGGGATGGCCGCCGGTGTGATGTCGGCGTTCAGCTTCACGCAGTGGCAGAATTCCAACGAGACCGAGGTCTACAGTGTCGCGACCTTCACCATTGCGCTGATCTGCTGGCTCTGCCTGCGGTGGCGCGCCGCGCGCGGAACGGAGCGCTCCCTCCGGCTGATTCTCCTGATTGTCTACCTCGCGGGCATCTCGATGGGCAACCACCTCCTTGCGCTCCTCGTCGGGCCGGCGGTGGTGATGTTCCTGGTAACCACCATTCACGGCTCACCCGCGGCCTCGGAGCGGGAGCGCCGTCAGGAATGGGCCACGGTCGCAGTCGTGGCCGGGCTCTGGGCGCTCCTGATCGGCACCGGGCTGGGAAGCACACCACTCATTGTGCTCGGGGGGCTCTGCTTCGTGGCCGCCGCGGCCTTCGCCGCGATGGCTGGCATGCTTCCGTTTGCCCTCCTGGCGCTGGGCATCGCCGCGATCGGAATTACCACGTACCTCTTCCTGTTCATTCGTGCCGGGCAATCGCCGATGCCGAACGAGGCCGATCCTTCAACCTGGGACGCTCTCCTGGCGGTGATTCGACGCGAGCAG
>SPDF01000279.1 GCA_004525055.1 Gemmatimonadales bacterium
CCGAACTCCCCGTAGCCGAAGCGGCCCTTGAGCCCGAGCCAGAGCTTCGGATACCAGAACGCGTAGAATGCGCCGGCGCGGAAGAGGGCCTTTACCTTGGTGCCCGTCGTGGACTTCGGGTCAATGAGCGCGCCGGCCACCTTGAGGTGGGTGTCCACCGCCTCACGGGCGATGAACAGCCGCATGATTTCGCTGGAGCCCTCGAAGATCAGGTTGATCCGGTAGTCGCGCATCATCCGCTCGACGGGGTCGGGGCGGTCGCCCCGGCTCCGCAGGCTGTCGGCAGTCTCATAGCCGCGTCCGCCCTTGATCTGGAGCAGGTCGTCCACAATCCGCCAACCGACCTCGGAGTTCCACATCTTGGCCATGGCGGCCTCGAGGCGGATATCGACCGTGCCCTTGTCGGCCATCAGGGATGCGAGGTCGCTCACCGAGTCCATGGCGAAGGTGTCGGCCGCCATCTTGCCCAGCTTCTGTGCGACGGCGTCGTGCTTGCCGATCGGGGCGCCCCACTGCTGGCGTTCCGCCGCCCAGATGCGGGCGATTTCAAGCGAGCGCTTGGCGCCTGCGGCGCAGGAGGCGGGCAGGGTGAGGCGCCCGGTGTTGAGGGTGACCAGCGCGAGCTTGAGGCCCTTGCCCTCACCCCAGATGATGTTCTCGGCGGGCACCTTCACGTTGGTGAAGCGGATCAGGGCGTTTTCGATGGCCTTGAGTCCCATGAAGTGCAGCCGCTCGACCACCTCGACGCCGGGCCAGTCGGCCTCGACGATGAAGGCGCTGATCTTCTTGCCGGTGCGCGCCATGACCACCATCAGTTCGGCGATGGTGCCGTTGGTGCACCAGAGCTTCTCGCCGTTCAGGATGTAGTGGCTCCCGTCGTCGGAGAGCACCGCGGTGGTGGCGACACCGGCCGGATCGGAGCCGACCCCGGTCTCGGTGAGCGCGAATGCGGAGATGGCCCCCTTGGCGAGCCGCGGCAGGTACTTCTTCTTCTGCGCGTCGGTGCCGAAGAGCTTGAGCGGCACGGGCACGCCGATGGACTGCGCGGCGGAGAGCAGCGCGGTCATGCTGCCGTCGTTGCTCGTCACCAGGCTGATGGCCTTGGTGTAGCTGTACTGGCTCAGCCCCATGCCGCCATATTCCTCGCCAATCTTGAGCCCGAATGCGCCCATCTGGCGGAGTTCTTCAATGATCTCCGGCGGGATCTTGCCCTCGCGGTCGATCTTGTCGCTGTCCACCTTCTCGCGCATGAACTTCTCGAGCCGCTCCATGAGTGGCTTGGCCTTGGCCAGATCCGCGGGATCGGGCTCGGGGAAGGGATGGATCAGGTCGAGGTCGTAGTTGCCCTCGAAGAGTTCGCGAACGAAGCTCCGCGACGACCACTCCTGCTCACGTGCGGCCTCGGCGACGTCACGGGCTTCCTGCTCGGTCGTCTTCGGCGCGAGGTCGCTGCGGGTCGGCTGCTTGATGGCGGTTGTCATTGCGATCTCACGCTCAGCTAGGGAGTCGGGACGGGGACCGGCCCAGCGTGCCCGTGAGCACGAGGTCGATCACGTGGCGCTTGCGCGCCTGGAGAAATTCGGGTGTCGTCGCGTTGATGCCCAAGGCGCGGAGCATCGTTTTGGAGTGCACCAGCGGAAACCAGCAGAGCCCGATGACGCTCAGGAGGAGCTGCGCAGCTTCGTCCGGACGGTCGGGGTCGAGCGCCAGTTCGGCGCTCAAGGCCGCCAGCGCTTCCTGGGCCGCTTCGACGTGCGGTGGGACTTCCTCGAGGGTCCGCCCACCGGTCAGCGCCTCCCACTCGATCAGGCGCACGAAGTTGGGGTTGGCGGTGATGAAGTCGAAGTACTCGGAGACGATGCCGGCCAGGACCTTGTCGGCCGATTCACCGCTCGCCAGCGCCCGCTCACGCCCGCTCCGAACCGCGCTCCGGACGTCAGAAAAACAGCGCTCAAGGACGGCGCGATAGAGGTCGGCCTTCGAGCCAAAGCAGTAGCCAGGAGTGCCGCGTGAGACCCCCGCCGCCGCCCCGACATCGTTGAGGCTGGTGGCTTCGAAGCCCCGCTCGGCGAAGAGCCGTTCGGCGGCATCGAGCACCGCCTCCCGCGTGGCGCGGGACCCGGGCTTTTCAGGCTCGAGCAGTTGAGGGGCAACAGAAGACATGGTGTCTCCAGAAAGGGACTTGCTTGACGTATAGCAAGTTGGCAGGATCGCCCTCAAATTTCAAGCTCCTGCGGTGACCGCCTCTCACCGCCAAGGCGCCAAGATGCGCCAAGCCCCCCGTCCCCGCCCCAGCGAGGGGGCGCGGGAGAGTCGGATGTAATGGAATGTCAGAGAACAACTTAGGGTGTGTGGATACAACCATCAGGCCCCTTTCCGACCCTCCTTCTCCTCCGACCCTCCCGCGTCCTCGTATCAAGGGTGTCTCTTCTTCCCCGCTTCCCCGCGTTTCCGCTTCCCGGCTTCCCTCACCATGCTCCCCGATTTCGCCGCATCGAACCCAAACCGCTCCCGGACCTGGTCCACCGCCGAGGTCAGCTGCCGGAGCCTGGTCCGCTCAGGCGCCTCGAAGAGGTCTGGCATCGGCGCCTCGGTCAGGTTCGTGGCCGAGATCCCGATCAAGCGCACACCCCGGCCTCGTTTGCGGACCTCCTTGAAGGCCGTGTCCAGCAGGGCGCGTCCAGCACTGACCAGGTCGGCATCGAGATCAGTGGCTGCAGGAATCGTCTGGCTCCTCGTGATCGTGACGAAGTCACCGTGGCGCAGCTTGAGCGTCACGGTGCGTGCCGCCAGCCGCTCGCGCCGCAGCTGGCTCGCCACGTGCGCCGAGAGGCGGAGCAGGATGCGCTCGAGGAGTTCTGGATTGGCGGTGTCGCGGTCGAGAGTCGTCTCTCGGCTAATTGATTTGGTCTCCTGCCGGGCGCGAAGTACCCGCCCGCCATGCCCGTGCGCTCGGCGCTTGAGGAGCTTCGCCTCGGCGCCGATCAATTTCTCCAGCTCCGACACTGATTGCTCCTGCACCTGCCATACCTCCGCAAGTCCCAGCGACGCCAGCCGTTCCGCCGTCCTCGGACCCACACCGGGGAGCGCCTTGAGGGGCAGGCCGGCCACAAACCCTTCCTCCCAACCCTCCCGCACCTCCATCAACCC
>SPDF01000237.1 GCA_004525055.1 Gemmatimonadales bacterium
GAGCTGCTTCGGGATGGCCGCACCGCCGGCGTCTTCCAGTTCGAGTCGGCGCTCGCCACCGACACTCTGCGCGCGATGCGGTGTGACCGCTTCGACGACCTCGTGGCCACGAACGCCCTGCTCCGCCCGGGACCGCTCGACGCCGGAATGCACACGGTGTTTATCAAGCGGAAACTGGGCCAGGAGCGCGTCACCTACCCCCACCCCTCGCTGCAGGGGATCCTGGAGCCGACCTACGGCGTCATCACCTACCAGGAACAGGTGATGCGCATCGCGAATGTGCTGGCCGGGTTCAGTCTTGCCGAAGCCGACGTGCTCCGAAAGGCCGTCGGCAAGAAGGACGAAGCGCTCATCAAGCAGGAGGTCGGGCGGTTCGTCGACCGCGCGATGGCCCAGGGGCACCCCCGCCGCCTGGCGGAGGAACTCGGCGCGCAGATCGAGACCTTCGGGCGTTACGGCTTCAACAAGTCGCACTCCGTGGCGTACTCGGTGCTCTCCTACCAGACGGCGTGGCTCAAGGCGCACTACCCCGCGGAGTTCATGGCGGCGCTGCTCAGTTCGGAAATCGGCAACACCGACAAGGTGGTGCAGTACATCAACGAGGCGCGGGAACTGGGACTCGAGGTCCTGCCCCCGGACGTGAACGAATCCGGATTCAAGTTCACCGTCGTCGGCGAGAACAGACTGCGATTCGGGCTCGGCGCCGTGCGCAACGTCGGCGCCGGCGTCATCGAGTCCATGATCACCGCCCGGCAGGACGGACCGTTCCACGACCTCTGGGACTTCGTCGGCCGGATCGACCTGCGGCTGGGCAACCGCCGCGTGATCGAGTCCTTGATCGTGGCCGGCGCCTGCGACGGCCTCGGCGGACACCGCCGCCAGTACCTCGAGGCGCTCGACACCGCGCTCGGCGAGGCACAGCTCCGGCAACAGGAGCGCGAGGCGGGACAGTCCTCGCTGTTCGGCGAGGTCCTGGCGACCTCCAAGCCCGCGGGGCACAATCTCCCGGATGTCCCCCCGCTGTCCGAAGCGGAACGGCTGACCCGCGAGAAGGAAGTGATCGGGTTCTTCATCTCGGGCCATCCGCTGGAGCGCTTCCGGGCCGAGGTCGAACTCTTCGGCACGCGGACGACGGCCACCCTCCACGAATGGAGCGAACACGCGGTCAGCGTGGCCGCGGTCGTGACCGGGTTGAAGCGTCAGATTTCCAAGAAGACCGGCAAGGAGTACGCACGGCTCACGCTGGAGGACTTCCATGGGACCTCGGAGGCCATCGTCTTCCCGGACACCTGGGCCAAGTTGAACCAGGTCATCACGGCGGACGCCGCCATCCTGCTGGGCGGCGGCTACAGTCTCCGGGACCGGGGCGAGGATCGGGCACCCTTCGTTGTCGAGTCGGCTCGGCCCCTTGGCGAGCTCCGGGAGAGTGGCGCCCTCGGGATCAGCCTCCGGTGGCGGGCGTCGGACGCCCCCCCGCCGGACGCGGTCAAGGCCGCCGCCGCGCTCTGCGCGTCGCATCCGGGGCCGGCGCCGGTCTATATTGAATGGAGCGACGGCAACGGCGAGGCCCTCCGGCTTCGCGCGCGCCGTCTTCGCATTGCCCCCGACGAAGACCTCCTCCGGGCCCTCCGCGATCTGCTGGGTGCCGGTGCCGTTCACTACGTGAAGGCGGGCTAATCATGGCAACGGCCTACACACTTGAATTCGAGAAACCGCTCCAGGAACTCGACCGCCAGATCGAGGAACTCCGCCGTTCCAGCACCGAACGCGGGACCGACCTGACCAAAGAGATCACGGCGCTTGAGGCGAAGCTCGCCGCGCAGCGCGACGAGATCTATCTCAACCTGACCCCGATCCAGCGCGTGATGGTGGCCCGGCACTCGCGCCGACCGTACACCCTTGACTACCTCAGCACGATCTTCACCGACTTCATCGAACTGCATGGCGACCGCCTCTTCCGCGACGACCCCGCGATCGTCGGCGGCTGGGCCCGGCTCGGTGGGCAGAGCGTCATGGTGATCGGGCATCAGAAGGGCCGCGATACCAAGGACAACCTTCGCCGCAACTTCGGCATGCCGCATCCAGAGGGGTACCGGAAGGCGCTCCGCCTCATGAAACTGGCGGCCCGCTTCGGCGCGCCCGTCCTCACGCTGATCGACACCGACGGTGCCTATCCCGGGTTGGGCGCGGAGGAACGCGGGCAGTCGGAGGCGCTGGCGCGCAATATCCTGGAAATGTCCGTCCTGCCCACGCCGATCGTGGCGATCGTCATCGGCGTCGGCGGCTCCGGCGGCGCGCTGGCGCTCGGCGTGGCCGACCGGGTGCTCATGCTTGAGAACTCCATCTACTCGGTCATCTCCCCCGAGGGGTGCGCTGCCATCCTGTGGAAGGACGCCTCGCAGCGCGAACGCGCAGCGGCGGCGCTCAAGTTGACAGCAGGAGACCTCAAGCGGCTCAACGTAATCGACGAGATCATTCCGGAACCCCCCGGCGGCGCACACACCGATCACGACGCCACCGGCGAAGCGGTGCGTGAGGCCTTGCTGCGGCACGTCGGCGAGCTGCGCAAGGTCAAGCCCGACAAACTGGTCCGCCGGCGCGCCGAGAAGTACGGCGCGATGGGCGCCTACACCGAGGCCTGATGCCGCAGACCGTGGAAGTGCGGTTCAAGGGGAACCGGAAGGGGCTCTTTGACTGGGCGGGCGAGGACGAGCAGCTGCGGATGCGCGATGCCGTCATCGTCGACGCCGACCGTGGACAGGACCTCGGCCGGGTCAGCGCCGTCGGCGAAACCGCGCTCAAGAAGTGCGGATCGAGCTGCGGCGGGTGCGCCTCCGGCGAGGCGCCTCCCGGCGACCGCGCTCCCGTGCTCCGGATTGCCAGCCGCGAAGAGGTATCGGTACACGAAGAGCTCCGCCGCTCCGAAGAAGACGTTCGGCGCGCAATCATCACCCGTACGCGCTCGCACAAACTCCCGATGAAGATCAGCGATGCCGAGTGGCAATGGGACCGGAAGAAGCTCACGGTCTACTTCACGTCGGAAAAACGGGTCGACTTTCGCCACTTGGTGCGTGAACTGGCCAGCGAGTTCAAGACCCGCATCGAGCTGCGCCAGATCGGGGTCCGCGACGAAGCCGCCCGCCTCTCCGGGGTCGGGCGTTGCGGCCGCGAATACTGCTGCTCGACCTGGCTGACAGAGCTCTCCCCCGTGAATCTCGGGCTCGCCAAGGATCAGCGCCTCTCCCTGAACCCCTCTCAGATCTCCGGTGGGTGTGGCCGTCTCCTCTGCTGCCTCAAGTACGAGCACGAATTTTACGTGACGACTCGCAAGCGCTTCCCCAAGGAAGGCCGCATGGTGGTCACGGCCCGCGGCCAGGAAAAGGTGGTAGCCGTCGACCTCTTCCGGGAACGGGTCTTCCTCCGGAACGAAGAAGGCCCCCGCGTGGTGCCGCTCCTCCAACTCAAGGAGGAGGTCGAGGCGGCCGCGGCCAGCGCCCCCGCGGTCCAGTCGGCTCCGGCCGCGCCTTCGACGCCACCCAGTGCGCCACGCGCATCTGATCGCGTTGCCGCACCACCTCCCGCCCC
>SPDF01000071.1 GCA_004525055.1 Gemmatimonadales bacterium
ACGTGAAATCGGGCTGGCCTTCCAGGTGGCCGACGACGTCCTCGACGCGACCGCCACGAGCGAGGTGCTGGGGAAGACGGCGGGCAAGGACGCGGCCGTGGCCAAGTCCACCTATGTGCAACTGCTCGGGGTGGAGGGGGCTCGGGCTGCGGCTGCCCAGCACGCCGAGGCGGCGGTAAATTCCTTGGAGCGCTCCGGTGTACCGGCGGACACGCTCGCCGCGCTCGCGCGCTATATTGTGAGTCGACGCCACTGACCCAGGATCGCATCTCATGGCATTACTCGATACCCTGAATGGCCCCGACGACCTCAAGCGCATCCCCCGGGAACAGCTCCCGGAGTTGGCGCAAGAGGTACGCGAACGACTGATCGAATGCGTTTCCGTGACCGGCGGCCATATCGGCGCCAGTCTCGGCGTCGTCGAACTGGCCATCGCCCTGCTCTACGAGTTCGATTCTCCCGCCGACAAGATCCTCTGGGATGTGGGCCACCAGGCCTATGCCTGGAAGCTGCTGACCGGCCGGAACGCCGAGTTCCCCACGTTGCGCCAGGTGGGCGGCATCTCAGGGTTCCTCAAGCGCTCGGAAAGCGAGCACGACCACTTCGGCGCCGGGCACGCCGGCACCGCCATGTCGGCAGGGCTCGGCATGGCCATCGCGCGCGACCTCAAGGGTGGCGATAGCAAGGTGGTGGCGGTCGTGGGAGACGGTGCGCTGACCTGTGGTCTCTCGTACGAGGGGATGAACAACGCGGGCCACTCCGAGACCGACATCATCCTGATCGTCAATGACAACGGGATGAGCATCTCGCCCAACGTCGGCGCCATCAGCCGGACACTCGGCGGGATCGTCGCCAACCCGCTCACCAACAAGGTGCGCGAGCGCGTGAAGGGGCTCACCGTGGCCGCCTCCCGGGTCTTCGGCGACCGCGTGGTGGACTTCGCCAGGAATCTCGAGGAGAGCGCCAAGAACCTCTTCTCCGACGGGATGTTCTTCGAGGAAATGGGCTTCCGGTACTTCGGGCCCATCGATGGCCATGACCTGAAGAAACTCACCGAGACGCTGCGTTTCGTTCGTGACCTCAAGGGTCCACGCGTGATCCACGTGCTGACCGAAAAAGGAAAGGGCTTCACGTACGCGGAGGAGAACCGCGAGAAGTGGCACGGGCTCGCCGCGTACGATCCCATTACGGGAGAAGCCCGCAAGCCGGCGAGTGGCCCCCCGGCCTGGACCAAGGTGTTTGGCGAGGCGCTCGTCGAGCTGGCCCGGGCGTATCCGGACTTCGTGGCCATTACCGCGGCGATGCCCAGCGGCACCGGCACCAGCATCTTCCAGAAGGCGTGGCCCGATCGGTTCTTCGATGTCGGCATCGCGGAGGGGCACGCGGTCACCTTCGCCGGCGGGCTGGCCACGCAGGGCGTTCGTCCGGTCGTGGCCATCTACAGCACGTTTCTGCAGCGGGCCTACGACAACATCATTCATGACATCGCGGTGCAGCACTTGCCGGTCGTGTTCTGCATGGACCGGGCAGGGCTCGTTGGGGAAGACGGGCAGACCCACATGGGGCTCTATGACATCGCGTATATGCTCGCGGTGCCCGGGATGACGGTCACGGCCCCCAAGGATGCCGACGAGTTGATCGGGCTGCTCAAAACCGCCCTGGTCCACGAGGGTGGCCCCTTCTGTACCCGCTATCCGCGTGACAAGGTGCCGGCGGTACCGAGCCCTGTCGCCGAGGTGGCACCGGTGCCCTACGGCACCTGGGAACTGCTGCGGCAGGGTGGGGAAGTGGCGATCCTTGGCGTCGGTACGATGGTGCAGCCGAGCCTCGATGCTGCCGACCTTCTGCGTGCCGAAGGGCTGGAATGCACCGTGGTCAATGCGCGGTTCCTGAAGCCGCTCGACCGCGCCATGCTCGAGGGGCTGCTTGCCGACCATCGCGTGGTGGTCACGGTGGAGGAGGGCACGGTTGTGAACGGCTTCGGCGCCTACCTGGCTGAGACGATCCAGGCGATTGCGCCAAACGTCCGGGTCATCGCGTTGGGTGTACCGGATCGCCTGGTGGAGCAGGCACCCCGTGCCGAGCAGCTCGCGTCCTTCGGTCTCACGGCCGAGGGGATCGCGCGTCGTGTGACCGCGCTGCACGGCGAGGAATCGGTCGAGACCCGATGAACATCGGCGTCTGCGGCAACCACCGGTACGGGGAACTCCGCGGGCTGCTCGAGCAATTGGTCGCCTTGGCTCCTGCACGGGGCATCGAGCTCTTCTCCGAGTCGCTCCTGGCCGATCTGTGGCCGATTCCTGTCCCGGACCTTGATGCCGCTCCCCTCGACCTCCTTCTGACCTTTGGCGGCGACGGCACGCTCCTGCGCGGCGCCCGCATGCTCGAGGACCGTGGTGTGCCGATCCTCGGCATCAACCTCGGCAAGGTCGGCTACCTCACCAGTGTGTCACGCGATGCGCTCGCCGAGTCTCTCGACGCGATCGTTGCCGGGCAGTACGTCACGGAGCCTCGCCAGGCGTTGAAGGCGGTCATCCAGGATGCCGACGGGCACTTCACTCCCCTGGACCTGGCGCTCAACGATGTGGTGGTGCACAAGGGTGGTGTGGCGCGGGTCATTCGACTCGACGTTGAGGTGCACGGCGACGATGTCGGCCCCTACAGCGCCGACGGCCTGATCGTGGCCACACCGACCGGCTCCACGGCCTATTCACTCAGTGCGGGCGGGCCGATCGTCGCGCCCGGCGTGAAGGCGTTGATCCTCACGCCGATTTGTGCGCACACCCTGGCGGTGCGGCCGTTGGTCTTTCCCTCCTCGTGGGACGTGGTCATTCAGCCGGTCGATCCGGCGGAGGAAGAGGTGATTGTCTCCGTCGACGGCCAGGTCGTGACCGGGCTCGCCGCCGGCTCCCGGGTCCAGATCCGCGTTGCCGAATCTCCCGTGATGCTGGTCCGGATCGGCCCCGAGGGGTACTTCCAACGCATGCGCCAGAAGCTTCATTGGGGTGACCTCACCGACCGCTCGCCGATCTGATGCTCGCCGAACTCCGCGTCCGCGACGTCGCGACGATCGCGGATGTCTCTCTCCCTCTCGGACCTGGCCTCAACGTCCTCACCGGCGAAACCGGTGCCGGCAAGTCGATCCTCGTCGATGCACTTGGCCTCCTGCTTGGAGGGCGCGGCGACAGCGGCGTCGTCCGCCCGGGGGCGGGACGCGCGGTGGTGGAGGGGGCGTTCGAGGGACTCTCGCGCGCATTGACGCGTCGGGTCGAAGCACTTGGTGTGGATGTCGATGAAGGCCGGATCGTCATTCGTCGCGAAGTCAGCGCCGAAGGGCGTTCCCGCGCCTGGATCAACGGCAGCCCCGCCACCGTCGGGGTGCTCGCCGCGCTGGGCGCCCTCCTCGTCGATCTGCACGGCCAGCATGAGACCGTGTCCCTTCTCAAGCCCGAAACTCAACGCGACATCCTGGACGCCTATGCCCAGGCCGGGACGGAACGCGATGCCACCGCCGCCGCGCATGCGGCGCTGGCTGAACTCCGGGCCGAGGAAGCGGGGCTGGGGTCGAGGCTTGAGGAGGTGCGTCGGCGTGCCGACTACTTGAAGCATGTCACCGATGAGATTGCTGCCGCGCGCCTGAAGCCCGGTGAAGATGAATCGTTGGCCCGCGAGGCCAAGCGGCTTGCGCATGCCAGTTCGCTGGAGGAACAGGCGCGGGTGGTGTCGGAGGCCATCGACGGGGATGATGCGGGGGCGCTGCGTGCTCTCACCGCAGCCGAGCGGGCACTCGGCCAGCTGGAGCGGGTTGATCCCGAGGTGAGCGCATGGCGCGAGCTGCTCGACGGGGCGTATGCGCAACTGTCCGAGGTGGCCCGGCTGTCTGCCGCCTATGCCGAGGAGGTCGAGCGAGACCCGGCACGGCTGGAGTCGGTGGAGCGCCGTCGCGACCTTCTCTTCAAGTTACAGCAGAAGCACGGCGGAACGCTCGAGGCGGTGCTGGAGACGCACCGCGTGGCGATGGCCGAGCTGGAGCTGCTCGACACTGCGGACGTTGACCTGCGGGCGTTGGCGGCCAGGCGAATTGTCGCGGAGACGACGGCGCGCTCCGCGGCGGAGCGGCTCACCGCAAAGCGGAAGGACGCGGCCGGACGCCTCGCACGCGCCGTCAGTCGGCTCCTGCCGAAGCTCGGCCTGGCCGGCGGGAAGTTCGAGCTAGCGCTACTTCCGCTTAAGGAGCCAGGTCCGGACGGCGCCGAAGGGGTACAGTTCACCGTTCGGCTCAACGTCGGTCTCGACGCCCAGCCGATCCAGAAGGTGGCCTCGGGGGGAGAGCTCTCACGCCTGATGCTGGCGCTGGAGGTGGTGGTGGCCAAGCATGACCGGATTCCCACCTTCGTATTCGACGAAATCGACCAGGGCATTGGCGGCGAGGTGGGTGGTCAGGTGGGGCAGGCGCTTGCCGACGTGGCCACCGAGCACCAGGTGCTCGTCATCACGCATCTGCCCCAGATCGCGGTGCGCGCCGATCGGCATCTCGTCGTGTCAAAAGGTGTCGAAGGCGGGGTGGCCACCAGCAGCGTGGACACCATTCTCGGCGAGGATCGGGTCACGGAAATCGCGCGAATGCTTGGGGACCCGGACGGCGCCGCCGCCCGGCGGCACGCCGAGGAGATGCTCGGCCGGGCGGTGAAGGTGTAGCTCTGCCCGCGACCTGGTCCTACTCCGCGGGCGCTCCCCAGAAGCGGAACGGCCACCGGAGCCCCATCCGCATCGTCCCCGCCTTCGGTATCACCCCGCCGCTCGCCGACACCACCGCTTCGTAGATCCAGAAGGCATCGACCGGCACGCGGGTGCCTACCCTGGTGCCGACCCCCGATGGTGCGTAGCTGAGGCCGCCGCCCACCACCATGGCGCTCCGCTGCGTGCCGGTGGCCAACTCGCCGGCGCTCACGCCGGGAATTGCGTCGTCAGCCGAGGCGTATGCCACGGCATCCGCACCGCGGGACCAGTATCGCACGAGGCCCACGATCGCGAAACCCGGCGCCATCTGGAAGTAGGGGAGGGCGCTTAGCGAGAACTCGTTCCCGGGGTCGGTGGTGACCGTGGCGAGGCGATTTGCCCAGGGGATCGGCTGCGACGGCAGGGTCACCCGCCGCTCGCTGGTCAGCGAGAGCTGGTCGTTGTAGCTGCCAGAAAACCGCGCTCCCACCTTCCCGCCTCCGATGTCCGCCACCATTGAAATCTGCAGGTCGGTCTGGCCGCCGCCGGTCGGCCGGCTCACGAAGTTGTTCGATAGCGGCTGGTATCCGGTCGGCAGCCGCACCAATCCCTGCGCCACGACTCGGAGTCCGCCGGGGTGTCCGGCGCGATTCCAACGATCGATCAGGGTATACGAGGCGCCCACCTCGATATCGCCCAGCAGAAACGACGTGGCGCTGACGATCGGCGCCGCGACAATGGGGCCGCCGGGGCTGGAGAGGTATGAGTTGTATTCCGAGGGCGTCAGGGCATCGGCGGGGAGGGGCAGTGGCTGCGTGAACGAGGGCACACCCAACGCGGCGAGGTTGGCCTGTGTGCCGGTGACAACCGCCGCCATCGCCTGCCCGGCGGCACTGCCGGCCAGCGGCACGAAATCGGCCGCCGCACCTGGCACCACGAAGAGTGAGTTGAGGCCCGCCCAGTATGCCGTGCCGGTGACCAGCGTCGCCACGGCGAGTGCGCTGTCGGAGGGATTTCCGCTATAAAATCCGGTCTGGAGCCGCAGGTCGAGGGTGTCGAGCGCGGCCTTGTACTCGGCGAGGAACAGATTCACGGAATCAGCACCGGCGGCGCTGCCAAAGACGGGGTCGGCAGGGTTGAAGCCGGTGTTCGCGCCCGTACTGTCGAAGCGGTAGTCCACCTGCACTTGCTGGCGCACGATCGGGACGACGCCGAAGACACTCAGCTTCGACGTGAGGCCGACCGTGGCTGCGAGTCCCAGCGTGCCGACGCTGGCCTGTGCGTGCATCGTCGCGCCGCCCACGCTGAGTGCGTAGCCGGGCATGCCGCTGAGGCTGGCGATCTGGGCCTGATTGGAGTCGAGTCCCGGGTAGTAGGCGGTGCCGAGCACCGAGGTCGCGAACGGTGCCCGGTAGGGCTCTTCGGCCCCCTGAAAGAACTGGTTGCTGGTGTTGGCGAAGTCGCCGCCGATGCCGAATCGGACGATGCCGCGCGGCACGCCGATTTCCGGCAGCTGCGCGGCGGCTGGTGTGGTCAGCAGGACCGCGAGGGCGATTCCCTGGATGCATTGCCTCAATCATCCTCCGGCGGTACTCTCTCGATGTGTCCCGACAGTCTCCCCTGCCGCTCGCAAGTTCGCTCTTCGAGGCCTCCTTTGCCAGTCGGCCGACGGCTGGGGCCTCGGCGCCAGGGCGTGTCAACCTGCTCGGTGAGCATACCGACTACAATGGCGGTCCGGTGCTGCCCTTCGCGGTGCCGAGGCGGACGGTTGTGCTCGCCGGCGTGGGGGAGGGCTGGGCGGCGGTGTCGGCGGTTGACGGAATGATCGTCCGCTTCGACCCGGCGGCGGCACCGGAGGGGCGGTGGACCGATTACCTGGGCGGCGTGATCCGGGTGCTGCAGGACATCGGCGCGGCCCCGCCTGGCGGGCAAATCGCGGTGGCGAGCACGGTCCCTGTCGGGGCGGGGCTGTCCTCCTCCGCGGCGCTCTCGGTGGCGGCGGCCCGGGCGCTCTCCCAGCTGGCCGGACCGCGACTCTCCCGGGAGGCGCTTGCCGAGGTGGCCTACCACGCCGAGCACGACGTGGTCGGTGTTCAGTGCGGGCGGATGGACCAGATGATTGCCGCGCACGGGAAGGCGCGACAGGCGTTGCTCATCGAGACCTCGAACGGCGAGATCGAGGGAATCCCATTCGAGCTGCCGGTGTTGCTCATCGAGACCGGCGTGGCTCACCGGTTGGCGGAGAGTGAATACAATCGTCGCCGGGCCGAGTGTAGCGCGGCGCTGGAGGCGTGCCGCGTGGCGGGAGTGGAGGTGGCGGCGCTCGCGGCGGTGCCGGAAGCGGACCTCGAGCGGCTCTCGAGGGCCATGGAGCCGGTGCTCTTCCGCCGGCTGCGCCATGTGGTCACGGAAACGGTGCGCACCCGTGCCGCGGCGGCGGCCCTGCGGAAGGCTGACTTCGAGGCGACCGGGCAGCTTCTGCTGGAGGGGCACCGCTCGATCCGGGACGACTTCGAGTCGAGTTGCGGCGAGGCGGACCGGATCGTGGAGAGCGCGGTGCGGCACGGCGCCTGGGGAGCACGGCTCACGGGGGGAGGGTGG
>SPDF01000170.1 GCA_004525055.1 Gemmatimonadales bacterium
ACGATGGGCCCCAAGATCGTCAACCCGCCGGATCAACCTCGGGGGCTAGTTCCTCTGCAGCGTCAGCGTGTACTCGCCCATCGTCTCGGCCAGCGTCGAGGTGTTGGTCGGGCTGGCGTTGGTCTCGACCCGGATGATGTAGGTATCCGCCGCGTTCAGGACGAAGGGCACCAGTCGATCCGCGATGACTTCGAGTCGAGTTGCGGGGAGGCCGACCGCATCGTGGAGAGTGCGATGCGGCACGGCGCCTGGGGTGCGCGTCTCACGGGGGCAGGGTGGGGTGGAACGGTGCTGGTCCTGGCACCGGCGGAGCGGACGGTCGGATTGGCAAAGGCCGTCGCGGCCGATTTCCGGCGTGAGATCGGGCGGGCCGAGTAGCACGCGTGGCCCTTCAGCGCGCTCGGTGAAATTCTCCAGCTACCCGCCCGGGTGGCGAAACTGGCAGACGCATGGGACTTAAAATCCCAAGGGGAGCAATCCCCATGTGGGTTCGATCCCCACCCCGGGCACTCCGCAGAAGCCCTACCGGTCGCACCCGAATCCGCTACTTCGACGCCCCGCACGCGCTGTCGGCCTCGGGACATGCGATCGTCCCGACCCGTTCGAGGGCCGCCCGGGCCTCCTCCACCAGGTGCTGGTGCACCGGCATCGGCATGTCGTATCGTCGGAGGAATTGCCAGTAATGGATGCGCGCGAGGTCGGACTGCCCGGTCGCTGCCTCCAGTCGAGCTCGTTCGAGCTCCACCAGCCCCGTCATGACCGCGCGCGCCTTTCCCGAGTTGCTGGTCGGCGAGAACGCCTCTGCCCACCGCAGCTGGCGCAGCGCCTCAACGGTGTCGCCGACCTGCACCAAACCCCGGGCCAATACCATCCGGTTGACTGCCGTCAAGAAGGGGTGGAAGCCATTCTCGGGGTAAAAAGGATGCGTCATGAACCGTGCCTCCTCGACCGCGGTCAGCTTGCGAATCGCGGCAGCGTGCTCCCCCCGTAATTCAAGCCCGAGCGCTGCCATCGAGCTGTCCAACCATTCCGCCATGGGCCCTATGCCGGTGCGGATGCGGCGCTGAGCCTCGACGAGGCCTTCGGGGTCCCTCTCCACCGCGGCCAGCAGACCATCCAGCCATCCGATCTCGGCAGGTGCCCAGGTCAACTCGACTGGAATCGCCCCGGCCACCGGTCGTCGCGCAGCCGCGTCCGCCGGGGTGAGCGCTCCAACCCACGCACCAATGACCGCCAGTTGGTATCGAAAGATCGGCGCCCTGCCGACCGGGGCGGCAGCGACATGGAGATCCATGGTGGCCAGCGCCGAGTCCCACGCACCTCGCGCCGCCCATGCCAGCGCGATTCCCCGTGTCTGTCCGTCTGCCAGCGCCCTGCCCGGCGAGAGGGCGAGCACCCGCCCGCTGAGTTGGATCTGCGCCTCCCCCAGGCCGTATTTCAACGGAACGATGTCGAATGCGTAGGTGGGGAACCGGCCATGCCGATGGACCAGCGCGGACGCGAGGCTATCGAGCAGGATGCCCTGAAGCGATTCGTCGCCTCGGAGCCTGGCATCTATCCACCGATACTCCAGCAGGCGGCTGTACCCGCCACCCGTGTTGGGTTTCGCGGTCGACTGGAGTTGCTCCAGTTCCCGGAGCGCCCGGGCAGTGGCAATGGTATCGCCGTTGATCAACCCGAGATCGAGCAAATGCTCCCAGGCGTTGGCAATTCCGGGGTTGAGGGCCACCGAACGCTCGAACGCGCCTCGTGCCTCGTTGCGAGTCTTGCCGGAGAAGGGCCCCCAATGGGCCAAGTCATCGCCGTACCAGTACCAGGCCTCCCATGAGAGCGGGTACCGCAGCGTTGCGTTGGCGAGGAGCCGCGTTCGGACCGCGGCGGTGTCCATGAGGTGGGCGGCTAGCAGGGAACGCTGCGGCTCGGGCAACTGGTCCTGATGAGCCCGTAGATTCTCTGCGATCGACCGACCGGCGTGCTGCCCGACAAACTCCAGGAGGGTCATGTATCGCCAGGAGGCAAGCCAGAATGTGGAGTCGGCGTCGATGGCACGCCCGTAGCCCAACTGCGCCTCATGATAACTACCGGCCGCGAACTGCCGTTCGCCGTCGAGGAACGCCCGCAGGGCAGGTAGTGATCGCGTCACCAGAGGCGGGACTTCCGCGCCGCCGGACGCGGTCGACTGCCATATCTGCTTGACCACCTGCAACACGATACTGTCGGCCATCGCACCCACGCGCTCGGTGTCCATCGTCACCGATATGCGAGCCAGCGGCCGCAAGCCGTCGGCTGGGAAGAGCCCGCCGTCAACTCGGATGCCGTTCCCCTGCCGAATCAGCGTGCCTTTCACCACCCGCACCGCGCCGAAGAGGCGGAGGTTCGCCTCGGCCCGATCTGTCGAGCTACTCCCGGATTCGGCGTCGACGTGCGCCAGCACAGCGATGGGATCGACGACCTCGATCCCGCCGATCCCGTTGAGCTGCGTACTGACGAGGACCATTAGGTCCCGTCCAAACCGAGTGAGGGCGGTATCAGGGCTGCTTGGGGCAAACGGGAAGACGGCGAGTCCGTTCCCTGACACAGGGAGCGTCTCGTCAGAGACACCGCGCCGAGTAATCCCCAGCACGAGCATGACGAGCACCACTGCGAGCGCCGCCCAGGCCATCCGAGGCGTGCGCGGGCGCCGTGTACCCGTCGGTGCTAGTGCCGCTGGGAGTTCGGGGGTACGCATATTGTCTCGGTCTGGCACTGGGCTGGCTGTCGAAGCGGGACCAGGCGGGACAGGGTCGACGCTGGCGGCGATGCTCCGACGGAGCGCCTGAGTTGCGGCGTCCGGTTCTGCGCTGAACTCGCGGTGCAACCACGCAGCGAATTCCTCATAGATCGATAAGGCGCCTGCCCGGTCCCCATGCTGCTCCAGTAGTTCCATGAGCCGGCGCACTGCTGGTTCGTCATCGGGGGCCAATTCGACCGCGACGCGGGCCGCCGCAATCGCCTCAGCGTTCCGACCCGCAACGGCGTGCTGTTTGGCGGACTGTCCCGCCGCCTGGGCCCCTTGTCGGCGCAACCGGGCTCGTTCGCGCTCGAGCCACTCGCCGAAGCCGTACGAATCGGGAAGATGGAGGCCGTGCAGGAAGCTTCCCCGATACCATCCGACCGCGACGTCCCAATCCTGACGCGTGCATGCGTGATCGAATTCGAGGGCGTCGCATTCGATTCGATCCTCGGCGATCCTGAGCTCGGCATCCCCACGGCTCAGCAGCATCTCCTCACCCAAGGCACGGCGGAGATGGTGGACAGCCTTGTTGAGCGCGTTTCGGGCGTGGGCGTCGTCGAGATCGGGCCAAAACATGGGGAGGAGAATATCGCGCCGGACGAATCTTCCAGGGGCAGCCAAGGTGAGGTAGGCCAAGAGGGC
Source organism: Gemmatimonadales bacterium (assembly GCA_004525055.1). GTDB lineage: Bacteria > Gemmatimonadota > Gemmatimonadetes > Gemmatimonadales > GWC2-71-9 > SPDF01. The sequence continues at coordinate 3,416 of SPDF01000170.1, forward strand.
CAGGCGTTTGGGTTGCACCAGGATGGGGGAAAGGCTCACACCAGTAGCCGATATCAGGCTGACGGTGCCAAGCGTTCTGAACCGGACGACGTTCGCGCTCTGACGGTCGTTCAGGGGGGGATCGTGGATGGGAAGCCCCAGGGAAGGGGTAGGGTAGGGCGCATTCGTATGATGGACAGTATACGGCTGCCAGACCAGCTGGCAAGTGCCATCCCCCCTTGGTTCTGAGGCCCACCATGACCATTTCCATCCCGAAAACATGCAGAGCACTGCTGGCCTGTACCGCACTGGCATGCGGCGGGGGCGATAGCCAGGCGCCTGCTTCGTCGCCGCCACTGGCGATCACGAAGACCCCCACCGGGAGCGGCGATAGCCAGCAGGGACTGCCTAGCAGCACCTTGTCGCAGCCGCTCCGGGTGCTGGTGACGCGGGGTGGAGCCCCGGAAGCGAACGTCGCGGTCACCTGGAGCACGGGTTCAGGCGGCGCGACAATCGTAGGTGCCAATCCGGCCATGACCGACGCTGGCGGTATCGCAACGGCGAGCTTCAAGCTGGGGCCGACCCTGGGTCCCCAGAGCGCGGCTGCTGCAATAAGCGGGGGCGCCTCGACTACGTTCGGCGCGGTAGCCGCGCTTCCCCCGCCTCCGCAAGCCAGGATTTCGCTCAGCAACAACTTCTTTAGGAGCGACCGCAACGGTACATCCCCTGCAATCGATACCATGGTCGCTGGCACCCAAGTCACGTGGACCTGGGTCCTCACGAACTCTGCTATCCATAACCTGCGGTCGCTCGGACCCCAGACTTTTGCGCCGAGCCCCGGTGGCCCGATTAGTGGTGAGGGCCACACGGAGGTCCGAATTCTCAACGTTCCTGGGATCTACAACTACGAATGCAACATCCACGCGGGGATGACGGGCACGATTGTTGTCCAATAATCCGCCATCTTGTCTCCACCCGAGGCCCCGAAGCGTCGGCGTCCCACCGGGGACCTCGCCTCCACCAGGAGTCGTGCGCCTGAATCCCGTTGCGGCGCAGCTCCGCCGCGGATGAGCCGATGCCCAAGTACAGATTGGAACGCATCATCGAAACTCTCGTAACCGTCCGCGTACTGGGAGCCCTCGCCCTGACCGCGGGGCTCCTCGGATGTGGTGAGCCAACGGGGTCCACCCAACCGTTGGCAATCGACGTCGAATTGCGGGGCATTCTGGCGACGTCCGGCGTGATGCCGCTTACCTTGCCTCCGCTGCCAACTGCCGAACTGGTGGCGCTGGGGGGCGCGCTCATGTTCGACCGGGTCCTGAGCGGCAATCGCGATATCTCATGTGCCACCTGCCACCATCCCGCTCGCAATACGGGTGACGGGCTGTCGTTCTCTATCGGGACTGGTGGCACCGGCGCCGGAGCCGCACGACACCTCGGCACC
>SPDF01000092.1 GCA_004525055.1 Gemmatimonadales bacterium
CCGCCGCCGAAAGATCAGGCACCACCGGGAAGCCTGCCGCGAGCGCCGCCGATTCGTGCTTGCGGCCCGCCCCCGTGCGCACCAGGAGCGCCTGCCCCCCGAGCGCGCTGACGGGCTCGAGGTCCGTCACCCGGTCTCCAATCCCCCAACTCGACGCGAGGTGCAATTGCCACGCCTCCGCGGCGCGACGGTAGAGCAAGGTCCCCGGCTTCCGGCATTCACAGGGTCCACCGACGCCGGGATAGTGCGGGCAGTGGTAGGTCGCATCAATTCGCGCGCCCTCCTCCGCGAAACGCTCGGATATCCGACGCTCGACGGCCGAGTACTCCTCGGCGGTGATCAGCCCCCGCGCGATGCCCGACTGGTTCGTCACTACGATGACGACGAAGCCTGCCGCATTGAGACGCGCCACCGCGGCAGCCGCACCCGGCAGGAGTTCTACCGCGGAAGGGTCGCGCTGAAACCCGGGATCGTTGACCAGGGTGCCGTCGCGGTCCAAGAAGGCTGCAGGGCGGGGACGCGGGGACGCGGGGAAGGTGGGAGCGCTCTCGGAACTCATTCTTGGCTCGCCGCCGCAATTGCATTCGCCAGAGCCGGGAAGCAATCCTCAAGGAGGGTCCGCGGGTCGAGTACCACCATCCCGTCGGCGACGCGTGCCACAACCGGTGGGTCGCCGAGCCGCAGCGCGAGGGCCAGGGAATCGGCGCCGCGGGGGCCAGGATCGAGCATCACGAGGGTGGTCGGCAGAGAAGCCAAGGGGAAGGAGCCACCGCCGGTCACCGACGTGCCGGCGGCCAGGCGGGGCAGCGGGGAAGTGGGGACCGCGGTCTGAATAGCGGCAGCCAATGCTTCGGCACGACGTCCCAGTTCCGCCGCGGAGAGGGTCAGCATCTGCAGAACCGGGATCTCGCGGAGGGCGATGTGCTGGTCCCGATACAGTTCGAGTGTCGCTTCGAGCGCGGCGAAGGTCATCTTGTCGGCCCGCGCCGCCCGCGTCAGCGGATTGGCGCGGCACTGTGCCAGCAGTTCCGCCCCACCCACCATGCACCCCGCCTGCGGTCCTCCGAGGAGCTTGTCGCCGGAAAAGAGGACGAGGTCGGCGCCGTCGGCGACGGCGTCCGGCACTCGCGGTTCCGTGGTCAGCCCGAACGGCGAAAGATCCACCATTAATCCGCTGCCAATGTCGTGGAGCAGCAATAGCCCATGCTCATGCGCGAGCCGAACAAGATCAGATGCCAACGGTGAGTGTACGAAGCCCGATTGTTCGAAGTTGGACTGGTGCACCTTCAGGATGGCGCCGGTGGCCGGCCCGATGGCGCGCCGATAATCGTCGAGATGGGTTCGATTGGTGGTGCCCACTTCGCGGAGCCGCGCGCCGCTCTTCGCAAGAATATCGGGAATCCGGAAGGAACCGCCGATCTCGACCAGCTCTCCCCGTGAGATGATCACTTCCATCCCGGCCGCCACGGTGTTGAGCGCCACGACCAGCGCCGAGGCGGCGTTGTTCACCACCAGCGCATCCTCGGCGCCGGTCAGCTCGGCCAGGAGGCGACGCCCGTGATCGGTCCGGTGGCCACGCACCCCCGCCTCGAGATCGTATTCGAGCGCACTATACCCCGAGGCGATCGCCGTGACCGCCTCGACCGCTGCTCGCGCGAGGGGTGCACGGCCGAGATTGGTATGGAGCACCACCCCCGTGGCGTTCAACACCGGCCGCAGGGAGCGTCGAGCGAGACGACTGGCCCGCTCGCTCACGTCCGCTGCCCAGTCCTCCGGTGCATCCGAGCGACCGCGGCGCGCCACCGCCACCGCTTCCCGAGCGGCCGCGACCACCACGCTTCGGGGAATCGTGTCGAGGAGGCGGTTGATGGCGGGCTCCTGCAGCAGCCGGTCCACGGAGGGCAACTGGCGGCGCGGGTCGTCGCTCACTGGGCCGGTCGCTTCGGGAAGAGCGAGTCGCGCTTCGGCGCCGGCGGGATGACGGAATCGGGTGGAGGCGCGGCGGAATCGGGTTGAGCTCGCAGCGAATCGGCGGGTGTCCCCGTTGAATCAGCTGCCGGAGGAGTCGAATCGACCTTTGCTTCCGGTACTTCCAGCGGTCCCCGGATGTCCGCTCCGGCCCCGTTGGCGTTCCGGATCGAGTCGATCTCGACCACGTACGTGGACCCTGGCTTCCACAGCGCTGCCATACGCAAGACCAGGGTGGTGTAGAGCGCTGTCCGCGCCGGCCGGATGCTGTCCACGGCCGGTGGAGTAGCAGCGGGAACGGGCGCCTTTGCAACCTCGACCTCGACCTCGACCTCGTTCGAGTCGGGCGGCGGCGGCGGGGGGCGATAGAGCGAGTCGTGCTCTCCCCTCGGCAGCAGCGTCAGCACCGCAACGGCAATGGAGTCGGGGAGGAGGAGGACGCGCACGCTGCCCGCGGAAAAACGCTGTTCGGGGTCGAGCGGTTGGGTAAAGGTGAGCGTTGCCGAGAGGGAGTCCTTGACCTCCGTCTTCGAGAGGCGCGGACCGACCGTGTCGTGTGGAAACACCCACAACTCCGGCACGGCCGTACTGTCCTTCGGCATCGGCATGGAGTCCCATGCCTCACGTCGGTCGAGCCGGGCGTTCTTGTTCTGGTCGATGGCGCCATAGACGAGGTAGTCGCCGGTCGGGAGGGGTCCGAAGTCGAACATGCCCGCGCTGTCCGCGGTCATCCGATACTCCAGGCTGTCGGGAAGCAGCACCGCGACCACGAGCGCACGCACTGCAGGGCGCGCCGTCGTCCAGTCCCAGACTTGTCCCGTCAAGTGCAGTTCGGGGAGGGGCGCGCCGGTGGTAAAGGTGACGACCCGCGTGCTGTCATAGCGGTTGCGCCGGATGTCCATGACGCCGGGAAGGAGTTGGACGCGATAGACGGTATTGGGGCGCCATCCTTCCGCCGGCCGCACCGTCACGCGGCTCCGCTTCCATCGCACCTTCGGGATCCGCTCACTCGGCGACAGGATGATGAGCTTCTCGAGATCGCCGGTGCCGAGACCCATGTTCGGGCTTCCGCCCTCGGAGACGGTCTCGTTGAAGAGAAACTCGACGTCCCCCGAAAAGTCGGGGAGGACGGCGAGGGAATCGGGGACGGTCGCGATCAGTCCCGGGGGGAGCAGGTCGGGCGGGCCACCCGGCGGGGGTTCCATCTTGGCGCACGCCGCGATGGCGAGTGCCAGGAGCGCTCCCGCCAGGCGACGGCCGTTCATGCACAGCCCAGTCGGCGGCGGTTGTCGACCAGCGCGTCCGCCTGTGCCAGCCAGGTGGCGAGCTTCTGCCGCTCTCCCTCGACGACTGCGGCGGGGGCCCGCGCCACGAACTGCTCGTTGCCGAGCTTCCGCTCCTGTGCCACGACCAGTTGCCGGAGGTGTGCCTCCTCCTTGGCCAGCCGTGCGCATTCGCGCTCCCGGTCGGCGGCGCCCAGTTCGATGGACACCTCGATGCCGTCAGGGAGCACGGCGGTCTTGCGGCCCGCATCGCCCGAGGAATTGCTGGTGCGCACCGATATGGTGTCGAGTCGCACCCGGCCCAGGCGGGCAATCGTCTCCAACTCAGGTGCCAGTCGCTCTGCCGGGCGGCCGGAGGCCGTGCTCAACGCGCCGTCGGCTTTCTCTCCGGGGCGAACACCGGCGTCGGCGCAGAGCTGGCGGAAGCTGGTCACGATCTGCTGGATTTCGGCAAAGTGTGCGAGCGCTTCATCATCCGTTGCGCGGTCATCGGGGCGAGGCCAGGGCGCCACCGAAATCGACTCGTTCTCACCGCGACCGGGGAGTCGCTTCCATAGGGTCTCCGTCACGAACGGCATGACCGGGTGCAGCAGGCGCAGCGCCACGTCGAACGTTTGCGCGAGCACCGCGCGCGCCACGTCGCCGCCGGGCTGCTGTCCGTACAGCCGCGGCTTGGCCTGCTCGATGTACCAGTCGGCCAAGTCGCTCCAGAGGAAGTGATAGACCGCCGCGGCCGCGTCGTTGAGCCGGAACCGCTCGAATGCTTCGGTCGCCGTGCGCACGGTGGCGTCGCAGCGGGCGATGATCCACCGGTCGGGAAGGGTCAGTTCGTCGCGCCGCACCACGTCGGGGTAGGGCCCGGCGAGCGGACGAGTCGGACCGTCGAGGGTGCCGAGGGCGAAGCGGCCGGCGTTCCAGAGCTTGTTGGCGAAGTTGCGGCCCGCTGCGAATGACGACTCGAGGTCGGCGGGATCGAGGATCAGGTCGGTGCCGACGGCCATTCCGGAGATGACGGTATACCGGAGCGCGTCGGCCCCGAACCGGTCGATGACCTCGAACGGGTCGATGCCGTTGCCGAGTGACTTGGACATCTTCCGGTGCTGGGTATCCCGGACGGTGCCGTGGAGATACACCGTGTGGAACGGCACCTTCCCCTGGAATTCGAGACCGGCCATGATCATCCGCGCCACCCAGAAGAAGAGAATTTCCGGGGCGGTCACCAGGGTGTCGCCGGGGTAGAAGCGCGTCAGGTCGGCCGTCTGATTCGGCCATCCGAGGCTCGAAAATGGCACCAGCCATGACGAGAACCAGGTGTCGAGGACGTCCTCGTCCTGCCGCACCGCACCACCGCAGCCGGGGCAGGCGGTCAGATCGGTGCGGGAGACGCTGATCCGCTCGCACCCCGGTGCATCGCAGTACCAGACCGGAATCCGGTGGCCCCACCAGAGCTGCCGCGAGATGCACCAGTCGCGGATCCCTTCCATCCACTGCGCGTACTCGGTGCCCCTGCGCTCGGGGATGAACCGGACGTCGCCGTTCGTGTAGGCTTGCAGGGCGGGGACGGCGAGCGGTGCCATCCGCACAAACCACTGTTCGGAGAGTCGCGGCTCGACGATGGTCCCACAGCGGTAGCAGTGGCCCACGGCGTGAGGGTGCGCCTCGACCTTGTCGAGGAGCCCCAGCTCTTCGAATTCCTGCACCACCTGTTTCCGGGCTGCCTCGCGCGTCAATCCCTGGAAGCGCGCCGGCGCGTTCTCGTTGATGTGGGCGTTCTTCGTCAGGACGTTCAGGACGTCCAGTCCGTGGCGTTTTCCGATCTCGAAATCGAGCGGGTCGTGCGCCGGCGTCACCTTGACCGCGCCAGTGCCGAACGCCGGGTCGATTTCGTCATCGGCAATGATCGGGATGTCCCGCTCCACCAGGGGCAGGCGGATGGTGCTGCCGATGAGCGCCGCGTACCGGGTGTCGGAGGGATGCACCGCCACGGCGGTATCGCCGAGCATCGTCTCGGGTCGTGTCGTGGCAACGGTCAGGTGGCTGCCGTCGCTGAGCGGATACCGGAGATGCCAGAGACGGCCCTCCACCTCTTCCTTCTCCGCCTCCTCGTTGGAGAGGGCGGTGAGGCAGCGGGGACACCAGTTGATGATGTAATTGCCCCGATAGACGAGATCCTTCTCGTACAGCCGCACGAACACCTCGCGCACGGCGCGCGAGAGTCCCTCGTCGAGAGTGAAGTAGGTCCGGTTCCAGTCGCAACTGGCCCCGATCGCCTTCAACTGTTCGAGAATCGTGGCGCCGGTCGCCTCCACGTGAGTCCACACCCGCTGGACGAAGGCCTCGCGGCCCAGGTCGAAGCGGGTCTTCCCCTCGGAGGCCAGGATGCGCTCGACCACGTTCTGCGTGGCGATCCCGGCGTGGTCGGTGCCCGGCAGCCACAGCACATCCCGGCCCCGCATCCGCTCGAAGCGGATGACGGCGTCCTGAATGGTGTTGTTGAGGCCGTGACCCATGTGCAGCTGCGCTGTCACGTTGGGTGGTGGCATCATGATCACATAGGGCCGGCTGCCGGCGCGCGGGGCAAAGAGGTCCTGCTCGGTCCACCAGCGGTAGAGCGCCTGCTCGATGTCGCCGGGCTGGTACTGCGGGGCGAGTTCGATGGTCATGCCGACCGGCCCTCGAGGGTCAACTCGGGGGGGCCGGCAATGTCGTCCTCGCCGTGCACCAGGATGCTGTTGATGAGGTCATAGAGCCCAGGCACGAGGGCCGCCACCCGGACGGCGCGCGCGCGTGTCCGTCGGTCGGGCACCCATCCGGTCAGCTCGACCGTTCCTCGCGGGCCAGCGACGGCGATCATCCCGTGCTGTGCGAGGTCCCCATCGGCCTGCAGGGCAGACTGGACCGCCTCGGCCAAGGCGACGTTCGAGACCGATTCGGGGGCCCGAAATGCCCGCACCTCGTCGGCGAGGCGCCCCTGGGTCACCCGGCCCAGCAAGCCGGCGGCCCAGAGGCCGCCGACCAGTCCAGCCCCGAAACCGACCGCCGACCAACCCAACGTTTCCGCCGTGCTCAGACGCTCCCGCTTCACGCGCGTGCTCCTTGTGCAAATATTGGCTAAGACGCGTTAAGTTAACATGTTCGTTCCTGAACTCGCAGGTACCGTTTCCCCTCGTTCCCGGGGTGTCTCATGGCCGACGAACGCTCCCGGATTCCCGGCGTGGAATTGGGTCGCTGGCTCCTTGTCGCGATCCTCCTCATC
>SPDF01000080.1 GCA_004525055.1 Gemmatimonadales bacterium
ACGCGGGGGGATCGCCGTGGGCGAGCCGGTGTTCATGCCGCGCCCTGTCGTCATCTACCAGCCGGTGCGTGGCCGGCGCGTCGCGGTGGCGCGGTATGCCCCGCAGGTGGTGTTCGTCGAACGTGGCCACGGGAAGCACGGCAAGTCCGCCCACTGGTATCAGCGTCACGGCTACCGACCAGTCACGATCTTCTACTCGCAGGGTCGGTACTTCACGCAGGTTTATGCGGCGCGCGGCTATCGAGGTGGCCCGCAGTTTATGGCCGTAACAGCGTGGGAACGGCGTGGTCGGTTCTACCTGGCGTCCGGTGGGCGTCCTGACCGGTACGGCTACATCAGCAGCTACACGAATTCGTCCCAAGGGTATGTGTACACGGATGATTACTCGGACGGCGACGGCCGCGACTGGGACGATTAACCGGAGCCGCAAGGCTCCACTTCCCGCCTCCTCAGAGGCGTTGATCATAGATGCAGGACCAGGGGGCGTTGTAGGGGCACGGCATACCGTGCCCTTACAACGCCCCCTGTTGTCTGCCCGCCGAGAGGCTGTGCCCGCTACCGATCGATCCTACCTTCGGCGGTCAGCATCAGCGTCATCCGCTCCAGGGCGCTCACGCGGATCTCCTGTGTGGCGGCGAAATCCGGATGATTCATCATCGCCAGGAACTGCGACTTGGCCTGCCAGCGGACCAGCCAGACCGCGTCCCAATCGTTCGGCGCGGCGCCAATGATCAGGTGCCGAACGGATCCCTTGTAGATAGTCACGCCTCCCGCTGATTCCATGAGCGGGGTCACCGCAGGGGCGTAATCCTGCCAGTATCGACGGGCCCCGTCGGGTCGGGTGAACTTGAGGAGGTTCACCATCACGAACGGAGAGTCGTCGGGATAGGCGGCGATTTGCGCGATCTGTTCCGGCGTGGGGTCGACGGTGCGGTCAGTGTGCATGCGGGCTCCGCTTCTTTGGTGGCGAGTGGGACTGTTCGTCCGCCTCGATTTCCGCCTCGACGGCGCGCAATTCCGTCGTGAAGGCCTCGGCAGCCGGCGACAGCGTCCGGTCTTTCAGATAGATGAGGCCATAATTCGTGTGGAGCCACGCCGGCCGATAGCTGAGCGCGACGATTTGGCCGCCCAGGGCGTCTGAACGAATCACCGAGAGTGGCGCAATGCCGACTGCGTCACTAACAGCCACAGCTTCCATCGCGAGGCGCAAGGTATTCACCTGGATGGCGGGGACGAACTCCCCCGTGGTGGGCTCGATCGGCCCCGCTGTTGGGGGAGGCTGCAGCGCCGCAAAGGCCCGGGCTGCCAGCTTTGGCCCGGCGAACGGATACAGGAAGATCTTGTCGAGGGTTACCTCGCGCTCCTGGAGCAACGGATGTCCGGCCCGGCAGAAGAACGCGCCCAGATGCCGAGGCAGGGGTTCCTGGGTCAGCCGCGGATCTTCGGCGGGTCCGCTCAGTTCGGCGACGGTGAGGTCGAGCGACCCGGAGAGCACCTGTTCGACCATGCTCTGCCAATCTCCTGCGATCACTTCGATCTCGAGGCCGGGATGCTTCGCCGACAGACGGCCGAGCGCCCTGCCCACCGACAGAAACGCCGGGTATACCCCCGCTCCGATAGCGAGCTTCCCCACCTCCCCCCCCCGCAGCATGGCCACCTCGCGTTCCAGGCGCTGCGCGTCGGCGAGCAGCCACTGGGCCTGATCCAGCACCTCCTGGCCGAGCGCCGTCGGCACGGCGCCGGAACGACCGCGGTCGAAGAGGCGGATGCCCAGTTGCTGCTCGAGCGAGGTGATGTGCCGTGAAAGCGTCGGCGGCGTCACACCGAGTTCACCGGCGGCACGGGCGTAGTTCCCGTGACGAGCGATGGCGAGCGCGTGGGAGAGCAAGGTAAGATCAAGCATTGATGCATAAAACGTAATGAAAACCTGCTATAAGTGCAATTTACAAATGTGGATCTTGCTAATAGACTTGGGGGTATCCATCACGAGAAGACTCCCGATTCACTAACCGCAGGCGCATCGAGTTCCCTTACCGCGACGGCAGTGGCCCCGTCGTCCCTTACATCCCCCCTGGAGACGCTGGCAATGAGACTTTCCTCCCTTGCGGTCCGAATGGCGGGCCTCGCGCTGGCCGTGACGGCCGTCGCTGGTCCGACGACGCTCTCGGCCCAGCAGCAGGCCAAGAAGCCCAACATCCTCTTCATCATGGGCGACGACATCGGCATCATGAATGTCGGCGCGTACCACCGGGGGCTGATGGTCGGCGAGACGCCGAACATCGACCGCATCGCGCGGGAAGGCACGCTGTTCATGACGGCCTACGCGGAGCAGAGCTGCACCGCCGGGCGCACCTCGTTTATCACCGGGATGAATCCGTTGCGGGCCGGCATGATCATGCCGCAGCTGCCGGGTTCCAGCACTTCCCTGTTGCCCGGCACCCCGGATCTCGCCGTGTTTCTGCGGGATCTCGGCTACAACACGGGCGAGTTCGGCAAGAACCACCTGGGCGACAAGACGAACTCTCTGCCAACCGCCCACGGCTTCCAGGAGTTCTGGGGCTACCTCTACCATCTTGACGCGATGCAGGGCGTGAGCTTCCCGGACATCAACAGCAGCCCCACGGTGCAGGCTGTTGTGCCACCCTGCAAGAACACGCCGGTCCCCGGTCTCTCCGATCCCGTGGGTGCAGTGGATCCGACGACCACGTTGTGCATGACGCCGCCCCGGCCTGTCATCTGGTGCACCTCGTCGGACGGCACCGAGAAGAACCAGAGCTGCAAGGACGAGGGGCCGCTCACCCTGGAGCGCTCGACGACTGTTGATGAGGAAATTTCGGCCAAGGTCGTTGACTATCTTGATCGCAATGACCCGAAGAAGACCAACAAGCCGTTCTTCGTCTGGTACAACCCGGCCCGCATGCACATCACCACGATGCTCTCGCCAAAGTACCTGGCGATGCTGGGTACCGAGGGCGGCAAGGACTGGGGCATCAACGAAGTCGGCATGAAGCAGATGGATGACAACATCGGCCTGGTGCTGGCCAAGCTTGAGGCCATGGGCCAGCTCGACAACACCATCGTCGTCTTCACGACCGACAACGGGGCCGAGGTCATCACCTATCCGGACGGCGGGGTCACGCCCTTCCGGGGCGGCAAGCTGACCACCTGGGAAGGCGGCATGCGCGTCCCGATGATGGCCCGTTGGCCCGGACACATCCCGGCGGGTACCACCAACGACCAGATCTTCTCGATGTTGGACTGGCTGCCCACCTTGGTCAACATCGCCGGTGGCCCGACTGGCGACGGACTGAAAAAGCAGATCGAAGCGGGCAAGTATCCCGGCATCATCAAGACGACGCTCGATGGTTTCGACCAGCGCGCCTACCTCGAGGGTAAGAGCGAATCCGCGCGCGACCACCTCTTCTACTACAGCGGGACGCATCCCTCGGCAGTGCGATACAAGAACTGGAAGTTCTACTACGCCATGGCACCCTCGGACGCCACCGGCGGCCTGTTGGGGGTCCAGTCCTATCACTGGACGCAGGTGGGCAACCTCAAGCGGGATCCGTTCGAGGCGGCCGTCGGCGCCAACCAGTTGACTCTCCTGGGCATGGGTGGTGCCTTGGCCGCGCCGAGCACGGCGTATATCTATGACTGGAACCTGCTGCCCATCGGGCAGATGCTCTGGATGAAGGAGCTGATGAGCTACAAGCAGTTCCCGGCGCTCCAGACTCCGTCGAGCTACAACCTCGATCAGATCATCCAGGAAATGCAGGAGGCGAAGACCGGCAGCCACGCAGGCGAGTAGCTCTCGGGTAGCAAGCGTTACGACAAGGGGGGCGCCCAGACATCGGGCGCCCTTCGTGTTACACATTCAGCATTCAAGATGGAGCTCGCAGATGAAGCACTCGACACATTGGGCACGGTGGTGTGGACTCGTGGCTGGCGCAATCCTGCTGGGAACCTCTGTGCCGCTGCGGGCGCAGTCCAACCCCCTCCCGTCCTGGAACAACGGCGCCGCCAAGGCCGCCATCATCGAATTTGTGGAAGCCACCACGGCGACCGATTCTCCAGGCTTCGTGCCGGTGGCGGAGCGCATCGCCACCTTCGACAACGACGGCACGCTCTGGGTGGAGCAGCCGATGTACACGCAGTTGGTGTATATCCTGGCCCAGGTACCGGCGCTGGTGGCGTCGAATCCCGCGCTCGCCGGGGAGGAGCCGTTCAAGACGGTCCTTTCGGGCGATCGGGAGGCAATGGGAAAGCTCGGCACCGCGGATCTCCTGAAGCTGGCGATGGCCACGCTGGAGGGGATAACGGTCGACGAGTTCCGGGCAAGCGTGGCGGCGTGGTTCGCCTCGGCGAAGGATCCCCGGTGGAAGCGGCCATATACCGACCTCGCCTATCAGCCGATGCTGGAGTTGCTGCGCTATCTGCGCGCCAACGGGTACAAGACCTACATCGTGACGGGGGGCGGGCAGGACTTCGTCCGGGTCATCTCGGAACGGGTCTATGGCATTCCGCCGGAGCAGGTCATGGGAAGCCTCGGGACCACCGCGTACGGCTATGACGCGCAGGGCAATCCGGTCCTCACCAAGGAGCCGAAGCTGCTCTTCATCGATGACGGCCCCGGGAAAGCCGAGGGGATTCACCTGATGATTGGTCGGCGACCGCACCTCGCCTTTGGAAATTCTGGTGGCGACCGGGACATGCTGGAATACACCGGCGCTGGCGGCGGTGCACGGCTCTCCCTGCTCCTCCTCCACGATGATGCGAAGCGGGAGTATGCCTACGGGCCGGCACGCGGGCTGCCGGATTCCAAGATCGGGCACTTCACCGCCGCGCTGGACAGCGAGGCCGCCGCCCGGGGGTGGACGGTCGTGAGCATGAAGCAGGACTGGAAACGAATCTTCACCTTCGAATGAGCGCCTGATGCGGCGGGGCCGGGTCATCATGAGCCGGCCCCGCTGCCCCGCTGACCTGCGTATCTTTGCTCCGTGCATCCCACGCGGAACCACTTCCTCCCCCCCGATCCCGACGCCTTCAAGCGGGACCGCCCCTCTCGTGGGCGGATCATCGTCATCGCTCCCACCCGCGCCGCCTGCGAAACGATCGAGCTGGCCCTCGGCCTGACCGGCGTCGACACCGTGCTGGAACGGGAGCACGGCGCCGAGCTCCGCGACTGGGCCCTCGGCGGCAAGGGGTTCGGCATCGTGGCCGGCACCGGGACCGGCAAGACCCTCGGGATCCGCCCGGTGGCGGAATCGATCCTCGGCGAGTCACTCCGGGTCGGCGTGGTCAACCGCGAGCGGGAGGCCACGCCGGAAACACCGACCTGGAACGTGGTCATCGTCACCACCGGCATCGCGCGGCGCTGGTTCCAGGACGAGCTCATCACCCGGCACGACACCGTGGTGGTGGACGAAATCCACCAGACCTCCGCCGAACTCGAACTCTGCCTGGCCCTCGGCAAGCGGGCGGGCGTCCGGTTCATCTGGCTCAGCGCCACCGTCGATCCCTCCTTCTATGCGAAGTACCTCGACAGCGCCAACGTGCTGGTGACGGAGGCGTTCGATCCGGCGCTCCGCGCCCGCGTGCGGGTCGAGGCGAAGCAGGCGGAGGAGTTCTTCGATGAGCGCTTCATGCGGCACCTGATCCAGCAGAAGCGCGGGGTGGCGGTGTTCGTGCCGACGCGCCGCGAGGTGGAGCAGCTCGCCGCCGACCTCGGCGCCCGGTACCCCAGGCTCAACGCGGCGTTCTACCACGGCGGCGAGCCGATCCGCGTCATCCGCGAATTCCTCGAGGGGGATCCCCCCAAGCCCTTCCTGCTGGCGATGACCGCCGCCGGCCAGTCCGCCATCAACGTGCGCGGGCTCGACACGGTGGTGATCTACGACGCCCGCTACGGCAACGTGGTGGAGCGGGGCCGGAATGTGCTCCATCGCCTCTACCTCGGTGCCAACGAGATCCTCCAGATGGCGGGGCGGGTGCATGGCCGGGTGGCCAAGGGCGAGGTGTACATCCTCTCCGACCGCCGGATGGTGTTCGAGGAACTGGTGCCCGGTCCGCCGGAGTTCCAGCTGGCGGGCGACGCCGAGCGGGTGGCGATCACCTGCGCGTCCATCGGCGTGGATGCCGCCGATCTTGAGCTGCCCGTGCCGCTCGACAAGACGGCGTACCGCCGCGCCATGGCGACACTGATCGACCGGGGCCTGATCAAGGACGGCCGCCTGACGCCGTACGGCCGGGAGGTCGAGGCGATGCCGGTGGAGCGGCCCTGGGGCGAGCTCCTGGTGCGTGCGGATCCCGAACTTGTCCCCCTGGTGGCCACGGCGGCGAATATCGACTCGCTGCACCGGATGACGCGGGACGAGCGCGACCTGCACGGCCTGGTCGCCAACGGGAGCGATCACCTGACGGCGGCCAATGTGTATGCCGAGGCCGTCAACCAGCACGGCTACCTGGGCGAAGTGTACGGCCTCCCGCGGCACCTCTTCGAGGAGGGGCTGACCGAGTGGGCCGAGAAGCGAGGGGTGCTGGTCAAGTCGGTGGAGGACACCGCCCTCGGCGTGGCGGCGGTCTACCGCGCACTCGAACAGCCGCTGCCGAAGACGATGCCGTACGCCAGCAAGGAGCTGCGAACGCGGTTCGTCGAGCTCGTCGCCCGTGTGATGCCCTTTGACCTGGTGATCGACGAGCACACGGTGGACGGCACCGAGGCGCGGATCTCGAAGACCTCGATGGCCGGGAGCTGGGGCGCGGTGGCGGGAAACCTCCGGTTCTTCGGCGACCGGAACGGCATTGCCCGGGCCGGCATCGAGGGAACCACGGTTCCCTACGACCTGATCCGGATGAACGCCCGGAAGGGAGAGCCGGTCGTCAGCGTATCCGGCGCCAGGAAGCACCGTCACCTGGCCGTCTCCCGCCGACTCACCTACTTCGGCTTCGAGCTGGAGACGGTGATGGAGGAACTCCGCGG
>SPDF01000093.1 GCA_004525055.1 Gemmatimonadales bacterium
CTCCCTGCTTGCGCCGTATCGCCCGGTATGGGCCGGCTCTGTGGGCCCGGCGGGCGTTGGGCCGGGGTCGTTGTACTGGCCGGTGTACCGCACGCCGGTCATCATCGCGTTCAACAGCAAGGCAGTGAGTCCGCCGGAGGCCCCGCAGGACTGGGATGACATTCTCGATCCGCGCTGGCACAATCTGGTGTTGATTCGTGACCCGATGGCGAGCGGGACCATGCGTGCCATCTGGGGCTTCATCATTGAGCGCAGTCTCCGGGAAACGGGCGACACGACGGCTGGAATGGCGTGGCTGCGCGCGCTGGACCGCAACACCAAGACGTACGCCCTCAATCCGGCCATCCTCGACCAGAAGCTGGCGCGTGAGGAGGGGGTCGTCACGCTCTGGGACCTGCCCGACATCCTGATCAGCCAGGGGAAGGGGATGCCGTTCGGCTATTTGTTCCCGCGCAGCGGCACCGTCGTGATCGACGATGCGATCGGGTTGGTGGCCGGGTCGCAACACGCCGAGGCGGCCCAGGCCTTCATCGACTATGTAGGGGAGACGGAGGCGTTGCTGTTGGCCGCGCGCCAGGTGTACCGACTCCCCGCCCGGCGGGACCTGCCACTCGACTCGCTGCCCGACTGGGTGGCCGAGGTGGAGCGCACCATGAAGGTCGTGCCGATGGACTGGACACTGCTCGCGCAGGAGGGGGCGGGGTGGATGAGCTATTGGGACCAGCATGTGCGGGGGACGGGAAATCACCGGAAGGACTGAGGGTTGGCGCCTGAGGACTGAGGGCAAAAGGAGCGCGGGTGGCATTTCTGCAATTGGATGGTCTTACGAAGGAATTCCAGGGACACAAGGCGGTGGATGGGCTTTCGCTCACACTCGAGCGTGGGGAGGTGCTCGCCTTGCTGGGGCCGAGTGGGAGCGGCAAAACTACTACGTTGCGGTTGCTCGCTGGATTCGAAACTCCGGATGTGGGCCGGGTGGTGCTCGACGGGAAGGATGTCACCTCGCTCGCCCCGGTGGCGCGGCGGTTCGGCATGGTCTTCCAGCACTACGCCCTCTTCCCGCACCTCGACGTCGGCGCCAACGTGGCGTTCGGGCTGGAGAGCCGGGGCGTCCGCGGCGCCGAGCTCTCCCGCCGGGTGGAGGAGGCGCTTGCGCTGGTCGACATGGCCGGGTTCGAGCGGCGGCCGGTGGCCAACCTCTCGGGGGGCAGCAGCAGCGCGTGGCGCTGGCGCGTGCGCTCGCGCCCGAGCCCAGCGTCCTGCTGCTCGACGAACCGCTGTCGAATCTCGACCCTGCCCTTCGTGAGCGGACTCGCCGCGAGCTCCGGACGCTGGTGCACCGCCTGGGCATCACGGCGGTGGTGGTGACGCACGAGCAGGAAGATGCGTTTGACCTCGGGGACCGGATCGCCCTCCTCCACAATGGGCATCTTGAGCAACTCGGCACGGCGGACGAACTGTACGCCACGCCGGACACATCCTTCGTGGCGGCATTCATCGGCCGGGCGAGCGAGGTGCCTGCGACCGTGCTCTCCGAGCACGAGGCTCGCGTGCAGGAGCTCACCTGGCCGGTCCGCTGGGGCGGGCCGGGGGTCGCCGCACCGGGCGCCGCCGCCAAGTTGCTGGCGCGCCCGGAAGGCCTCACGATCACCGACCCGCAACCTGGCCGAATGACCGGCACCGTTGTCAACCGGCGCTTCACTGGGGCCATCGCGTATTTCTCGGTCGAAACATCCGAGGGGCTGGTCCTGGAGGTGGCGGGATCGCCCGCGGCAGCCCGTGAAGGGGACACGGTCGGCGTCGAACCGACAGGAATCGGTCTCCACCTTTATCCGGTGGCGGGATGACTCCCTCCCGCCGCGCCGGATTGTTGGGATGGCTCCTGGTTGCGGCGCTGATTTGGCTCGTGGCCTATCCCCTCGCGCTGGTGCTTCTCGAGGGCGTGCGCAATTCCGCCGGCTGGACCCTTGACGAAGTCCGTCGGTTTGCCGGCCGATCGACCGAGTGGCAGGCGCTCTGGGCAAGCCTCTGGCTTTCGATGGCCAGCGTCGTGCTCGCGGGTGCGATCGGGGTGCCGCTTGCCTTCCTCTTCGAGCGGGTGGACTTTCCCGGCCGCAAACTACTGGGGATGCTCGTCGCACTGCCGGCGGTCCTGCCGCCGCTGGTCGGCGTCGTCGCCTTCCTGTTCCTCTACGGAGAAACAGGATTCATCGGTCGCTTCGTCCAGTACCTCTTCGCGCTCGACCGCCCGCCGTGGCGCCTCTCCGGTCCCGGTGCGATCCTGCTGGTGCACGCCTACTCGATGTACGTGTACTTCTACCTCTTCTGTCGTGCGGCGCTTTCACGGCTTGATGGCGCGATGCTCGAGGCCGCCTCGGCGCTGGGCGCCGGCCGCGGGAGGACGCTGGTCCGCGTGGTTCTCCCCCATCTCCGCCCGGCCATCGCCGGCGCGGCCGTCCTGACCTTCATGACCTCGCTCGCCTCATTCAGCGCGCCGTACATCTTCGGCGGCGGGTATCGGGTCATGACGACGCAGATCGTCTTCACTCGCCTCAATGGCGACAATCGCATGGCCATGGTCGAAACCGCGGCGCTGATGCTCCTGGCGCTCGGCGCCCTGGCGCTCTTCCGGCGTGCAGATCCCGGGGGCTCGCTGGCCGGTGTGGGGAAAGGGACCGCACCCTCGCTCGCGCGGGCCGGTAGCGCGCGGGCCCGCGCGGGCATTGCGGTGGCGGCCTGGGCCCTGGCCGCGGTCCTCCTGCTGCCCCATCTGACTCTGTTGCTGGTGTCATTCGTCCCGGTGGGGACATGGACCACTGAGCCATGGCCCCCAGAATTCTCGCCGGGGAATTACACCGCGTTGTTCGCGGAACCGGAGCGCTTCCGGCCGCTCTTCAACAGCCTCTGGATGGCCACGGCGGCCACGACGGCCGCCATGGGGATCGCGCTCGCCTCTGGATCGCTGGTGGTTCGGCGTCGCGTTGCGGCGGGTCGGCTGATCGAGGGACTCCTCGGCCTGCCGTGGGCGGTGCCGGGTACGGTGTTCGCCATCGCGCTGGCGGCGCTGTTCAGCATCTCCTCTCCCCTCACGCTGCGCGCCGTGCTGGTGGGAACGGTCTGGATCCTCCCGCTGGCGTATCTGGTGCGGAATCTGCCGATCGCCAGTCGGGCGGTGCTGGCGGGCTTTCGACAACTCGATGCATCTCTCGAGGAGGCGGCGGCTTCCCTCGGTGCCGGCCGGTGGCGCACCCTCCGCCGAGTGGTCCTGCCGGGGTTGGCGCCCGCGCTCGCCGCTGGCGCCACATTGGCCTTTGTCACCTCCCTCGGCGATTTCGTGACCTCCATCATGCTCTACACGTACGACACCCGCCCGATTTCCCTCGAAATTCTCGGGAGTCTCCGGCAGGGGGACATGGGCGTCGCCGCCGCGTACGGCGTGTTGCTGATGATCGCGAGCGCCGCAGTCTTTGCCCTCGGCGCGCGTGGTGAGGGCAAATCATGAGCACGGACGTCTCGCCGCCGCTCAACCAGTCCGACCTGCGGAAACTTCTCGTCCTGATTGCGGCGAGCGCAGTGGACATGATCGGCTTCGCGATCGTTCTCCCACTCCTCCCCTTCTACGCCGAGAACCTCAACGCCAGCTATGCGACGATCGGGTGGATCATCGCCTCGTTTTCGATCGCCCAGCTCATCGCCGCGCCGCTGTGGGGTCGGGTTTCTGACCGCTATGGCCGTCGCCCGGCACTCCTCATCGGCCTCTCCGCCTCCGCGGTGGCCTACGTGGTGTTCGGCCTGGCCAGTACGGTGACGTGGCTCTTCCTCTCCCGGATCATCCAGGGCGCCGGCGGTGGCACCACCGGTGTGGCGCAGGCGTATGTGGCCGACTCGATCCCTGCCGCGGGCCGTGCGCGCGCCTTGGGATGGCTTTCGGCGGCTACCTCGCTCGGAGTCATGATCGGGCCGGTCATCGGCTCGCTGGCGGCCCACTGGGGCCGTGAGGCACCTGGGTTCGTGGCCGCCGGGCTCTGCCTGGCCAACGTCGCCTTCGCCTGGCGATACCTCCCCGAGAGTCGCCGCCCCGGGGAACACACCGCACCCAGGAAACCGGTGTGGCACGCGGCGTGGCAGGTGTTCCGTCGACCAGGTACGACCGTCGCCCGGCTGGTCTGGATCTATGCCGTGGGAATGCTGGCGTTCACCTGCCTGACCTCCGTGCTGCCGCTCTTTCTCGGGGCGGAATATGGAGTGACCGAAAAGACGATCGGGTATTTCTTCCTCTACGTAGGCGCCCTGTCGCTGATCATGCGATCGATCTTCCTCGGGCCGATTGTCGATCGGATCGGGGAGGCGTGGGCCATGCGTATCGGAGGCGCCTGCCTGGTGGTGGGACTGTTGCTCTATCCAGCGGTCTCCACCCTCCTCGGGCTGGCCCTGATCATCCCCTTCGTGCCGATCGGGACGGCATTATTGTTCCCCTCGACCACGGCGCTGATGTCCCGCGCCGCCGAGAAGTCGGAGCTCGGGACCGTCATGGGATCCGCACAGACCTTCGCAGGGATTGCGAGGGTGGTGGCCCCGATTCTGGCCACGCGTGCATTTCAGGATTACGGCCACAATTGGCCCTTCTATATGGCGGCGGCAACTGTAGCCCTTGTCAGCGTTCTGGCCTTCCGGCTTGGTCCGGTGGCTGAGCCCAATCCAGCAGGCGCCTGATGTCAGACACCCCAGTGACCTTACCTGTCCTTCCCGAGTCGCCGGCCGCGTTCGCCGAGGCCAGCTGGGACGCGATCCTTCCCTGGTACGACGCGCTGGCGACGGTGCCGCTCGATGCCGACGCGGTCGGTCCGTGGATGGCGGCGTGGTCGCGGCTGGAGGAAATGGTGACGGAGGCGGCGGCAGAGGCGATGATCGCCTACACCGGCGACACTCGTGATGCCGTGAAGCAGGCGGCGCACCTTCGCTTCTCGGCGGAGATCTTCCCCCAGTTGGAGGAGCAAAGCGTCCGGCTCGCCCGCCGGCTGCTCGAGACGGGCTTCAGCCGACCGGACCTCGACGTAGTCCTCAAGCGGTTTCGTTCCCAGATCGACATCTTCCGCGAGGAAAACCTCCCCCTGTTCACTGAACTGGAGGAGCTCTCGGCCAAATACCAGCGCCTGACTGGCGGGATCACCGTGGAGTGGGAGGGCGAAACCCGTACGCTGCCGCAGATTGGACCGTTCCTGAAGAGCCCTGACCGGGCCGTGCGGGAGCGCGCCTTCCGAACGATGGGGGCGCCCTACCTCGCGTTGCAGGGCGAGCTCTCGACGCTGTTTACGGAGATGTACGAGCGTCGCCAGCGCGTGGCAAGGAACTCCGGCTTCGCAGACTTCGAGGCCTACAGCTACGCCGCCAAGTGTCGCTTCGATTACACCCCGGACGACATCTCCCGGTTTCACGACGCCGTCGAGGTGGAGGTGGTCCCCGCGGTGGCTCGCATCCTCGAGCGCCGGCGAGAGGCGCTCGGGCTCGAGGCGCTCCGGCCGTGGGACCTGGATGTGGACCCGGCTGGCCGGCCTCCGCTCAGGCCGTTCCGCGATTCGGCCGATCTCGTCGAGAAGGCGTCACGCGTCTTCCACGCCGTTGCTCCCGAGCTCGGTGCCGAATTCGACCTGATGCGTGGCGAGCGACTGCTCGACCTCGAGAGTCGGGCCGGGAAGGCTCCCGGCGGCTATTGTGAGACGCTGCACTTCCGCGGGCGCCCGTTCATCCACATGAACGCTGTGGGCTTGCTCGACGACGTGAACACCCTCCTCCACGAGTCGGGGCACTCCTTCCACGCCTTCGCCTCGCACCGCCAGCCGTTGCTGTGGCAGCGCTACGTGGGTTCGGAATCCGCCGAATTGGCGTCGATGTCGATGGAGCTCCTCGCCGCGCCCTATCTGGCCGAGCCGGGGGGGATGGCCTCTCCCGACGAACTGCGGCTCGCCCGGATCGAGCATCTCGAAGAGGTCCTCATGACGCTCGCGCACGTGGCGGCCGTGGACGCCTTTCAGCGATGGATCTACACCAGTGGTGAAGGCCACGACGCTGGCGCGCGGGATGCAGCGTGGCAACGCCTCCGGAATCGATTCCAAACCGGCGTCGATTGGTCAGGTCTCGAGGAGGAGCGCCTGGCGCGCTGGTACCGCCAGCTGCACATCTTCCTCTACCCCTTTTACTACATCGAATACGGCCTCGCCCAGCTGGGGGCGCTACAGATCTGGCGTCGCAGCCGGACGGACCAGACGGGCGCGGTGCGGGACTACCGCGAGGCGCTGGCCCTCGGCTGCACGGTGAGCCTGCCGGCGATGTATGCCCGTGCCGGGGCGCGATTCGGGGCAGATCGGGAACTGATTCGGGAACTTGTCCTGATGGTGGAGGACGAACTGGCGGTCCTGGGCGGGGCCTGACGGCTGTTGCGTAATGACGCCCGCGGGGCAAGATTCCCCGCGTTCCCGGAGCGGCCCGGACCTCC
>SPDF01000318.1 GCA_004525055.1 Gemmatimonadales bacterium
CCCAATCCGGGCGCTGCCCGGTCAGGGAATCAAAGATATTGGCGGCCACCCAGGGGTAGTCCGACTCCCGCATGCGCGCCCGCAGGGTGTCCACCGACCAGTCGAAGTCGTGATTACCGATGGCCGCCGCCTGGATCCCCATCAGATCGAACGCCTCGATGGTCGTCTTGCCGTACGTCAGGTTCGACGGCAGCGTGCCCTGCATCTCGTCGCCGCCGTCCAGGCGGAGCGTCGTGCACTTGCAGCGCGCCGCGAGCGAATCCATCGTGGCGTCCACTGCCGCGGCCCCGCCGACCAACCGACCGTCCGACCAGCCGTAGACCCTGGGCTCGAGGGCGCCGTGGAAGTCATTGATGGTGAGAATCCGCAGCTGCAACGTGTCACGAGCCGGGGGCCGGGTCAGTAACCGGGCCGATGTCAACGCCGCCGGCGGCGTGATCCGCCAGTTCCGAACACCGAATTGTGCAGGATCGATTTGTCCGCGCCGCCTGAGGTCGGCCACCAGGAGTTCGCGTACGCTCTCGTTCTGGTCGTACATGAGCGGTGCGCCCCGAAGGGCCTCGAAGCCCCCACCGCCCTCCTGCCGATAGCTATTGAGCGCCAGCGTGTAGTTCGCTGAGGGAATTACGTCGCGGCCGTTCACCTGCAGGCCTCGCACCCGGCTCCCCACTGCCTGGGAAAGATCCAGTTCGTACGCCGCACCGGTGACGACGTCGAAATTGTAGCCCGGGGTGGTGGGATCGGTGGCGACCCTGCCGGTCGAGTCCATCGTGTAGTACTGCGCACTCTGTTCCAGGTAGGCCGCCAGCTGGGTCCCGGTGATGCGGATGCCCCGGAGGGTGTTTTCGTAGGGATACACCCCGGCCACATCGGCGAGGCGAATCTCTCCGGCGGGAAGCCCGGCGCGGGGATCGAATACGGCGGTCGATGCCAGATCGGTCCCGGCCTGTCGGCGCTGCACTTCATTGATCCAGGTGGTCAGCGGCACCGCCTCAACCCGCCCATCCCGGCCAGGCATCGCCGCGGTCCCGATGGCCAGGGGAGTTGCCGCCCAGAGCCGGACCTCATCCTGTGCCTCCGCCACCCGGCGGAACCGGTCCGGAGGGGGCTCGAGTCCTGCCAGGTCAATCTGCTCAGCGCGGATGCGGGACACCCGCCACCGTCCACCCTCGCGGATCAGGTCCACGTGCGCGACCGCCAGCGTCTGCCCGTACGGCTTGGGTTGGATGAAGTGGACACCGTTCAGAACCGAGTCGCGCATCTGGCGATGGGAGTGGCCGACGACGACCAGGTCCGGGCGAGCTGATCCGAAGGCGAGAGAGGCCGCGACATTCTCCGGACCCACGCCAAGGGAATCATAGGAACTTGCGCCATCCATCCCGCTGTGGATCAGGGTGACGACGAAATCGGCCTCTTGTCGTAGCCTGGCAAGCTCGGCAGGGGCGGTCGATCCGATCCGCTGGACTGCAACCTGCCCGCGAACATTGTTCCGGTCCCAGACCATGACACCGGGGGTGGTGAATCCGGTGACCCCGACGCGGACGCCCTGGCGCAGCAACACCGTCTGCCGGGAGAACATCGGGTCGCCCGACGGCTCCGTGATGATATTGGAGCTGACGACCCGGAACGATGCGCGGCGGAGCATTTCCCGCAGCGGTCCGACTCCGAAGTTGAAGTCGTGATTGCCCGGAGTCATGACGTCGTACCCGAGCTGGTTCATCACATCCACGATCGGATTCGGGTCCCGGGGAGCGATCTGGGCGAAGTAGGCCGCGAAGGGGTCGCCCTGGAGGAGATCACCGGCATCCACGAGAAGGACCTGATCGGGATAGGCGGCGCGGAGGGAGTCGATCGGACGCGCCGCGCGCACCAGGCCCCCGGCCCAGGGACGGTCGTTCACGTAGTCCCAGCCGGTCGCCCGACCGTGCACGTCCGTTGTGGCCACGACAACAAGGTGGACGGAGTCCTGGGCCACGGGGGCGGCCGTGGCCAGGAGGAAGAAAGAGAGGAGCATCCCGGAAATATCCGTCCTTCCCCGCAAGTTTGGCAATGCGCGCGTTCGAGGCCCTTGCGCCGGAGCCGAGATTCGGATATTCGTTTACGCGCATATGACCACCCCGTCGTCGACCACGGAACTCCTCGTGGCGCTCGCGGAGCCGACCCGGCTCCGGATTCTCAACTGCCTCGCGGCAGCGCCACTGTTCGTGTCTGACCTCCAGGCCGTCCTCGCGGTGCCTCAGCCGACGGTCTCGCGGCACCTGAAGGTGCTCAAGGAGGCCAATCTGGTCCGCGATACGCCGATCGCACAGTTTGTGTTGTACCGGATCCGTCGCGAGCCCGGCGTCCGTGGCCGACTCGTCGCCGCCGCTCTCGAAGCCCTCGGACAGGAAGAGCAGATGCGAACCGAACGACACCAGGCCGCTGACCGGAGCCGAGCCAACCCCCGGGTCCGTGTCGCCACGCTGGTGGAGTCGTAGCCATGGCAGATCGCATCCTGGTGGTTGATGACGAACCAGATATCACCGCGCTCGTCGCCTACCATCTGGCGAAGGCGGGATATCGTGTGTCCACTGCGGCACGCGGGCCGGATGCGCTGAAGGCCGCCGCCGAGGAACGTCCCGATGTCGTGATCCTCGACCTCATGCTCCCGGGCATGTCTGGGTACGACGTCCTGGCGGAGTTGCGTGCCCGTCCCGAGACGCGCGACGTCGGGGTCATCCTCCTGACTGCGCGCAAGCAGGAGGCCGACCGGATCCGCGGACTCACCCTCGGCGCGGACGACTATCTCACGAAGCCGTTCTCGCCGGC
>SPDF01000143.1 GCA_004525055.1 Gemmatimonadales bacterium
ACCACTTCGTGTCCGCCGCGGCGGAGGGCGTCGAGCGAGGGCACCGCAAATTCCGGCGTCCCGAAGAAGATGATGCGCATCAGGGGGTTCGGCCGGAGGGCCGCGCCACCTCCCGCAGGAGGCCGCCGCCCTCCTTGTGTTCGCGACGGTACTTCGCGACCAGCAATCGCCGCTTCATCGGGCTCAACCGGTCCAGGAAGAGGATCCCGTCGAGGTGGTCGATCTCGTGCTGGATGACGCGGGCCAGGAGCCCATCCGCCTCGAGCCGGTACGGCGCGCCGTCCTTGCCGGTGGCCTCGAGCACAATACGCTCAGGGCGCGTCACCTCGCCGTAGACGTCGGGAATCGAGAGACAACCTTCTTCCTCCCGGTCCTTTCCGGACGCCTCGCTGATGATGGGGTTGATCATCACGATGCGGGAGCCCTCCGCGTCCACCACAGCGATACGGACGGCCTGCCCGACCTGGTTCGCCGCCAGTCCGACTCCCTCGGCGGCCTCCATCGTCTCGAACATGTCGTCAACCAGCCGACGCACCTCGGCCGTCACCTCGGCCACGGGGGCCGAGGGTTCCCGGAGTACCGGGGAGCCGAGGAGATGAATGGGCAGCAGCGACATCAGCTCGGCGTGTTGGGCGCAGCGGTGTCGCCGACCTGGACGATGCGGGCACGGTGCACCATCACGGTGCTGCCGCCGGTTTCGACAGTCACTTCGTCGTCCTTGATGTTCTTCACCTTGCCCATCAGGCCGCCGGAGGTGATGACGTCGTCACCCTTCTTGAGGGCGGCGAGCATGGCGGCGTGCTTCTTCCGCGCCTGCGACTGGGGCCGCAGGATGAGGAAGTAGAATACCGCGCCGATCAGGCCGATCTGGAGGAGGAGGACCGACATTCCGCCGCCGGAGCCGGCTGCGGGAGCCATCAGGTAAAGAGCATGCATTACGATTCGCCTCTCAAATGGTAGCGGCGGAGCCACTCGCGGCTCCAGCCATCGAAGGTGCCGGCCAGGATGTGGGTGCGGGCCAACTCACCCAACCGGACAAGGAACCGAACATTGTGGATCGATACCAGCCGGAGGCCCAGAATCTCCTCCGTCACGAACAGGTGCCGCAGGTACCCGCGGCTGAACGTCGCGCAGGTCTCGCAGTCGCACTCGGGGTCCAGCGGCTCCTTCGACAGCCGGTGAATCGCCGAGCGGACATTCACCTTGCCGGTCGAGATCCACGCCGAGCCGTGCCGGCCGTTCCGCGTCGGCGCCACGCAGTCGAACAGGTCCACCCCGCGCGCGACCCCTTCCAGCAAATCCTGCGGAAATCCCACGCCCATAAGATAACGCGGGGTGCCCGTTGGCAGGACGGGGGCCAATCCCT
The DNA here is from genome assembly GCA_004525055.1 of Gemmatimonadales bacterium. Taxonomy (GTDB): domain Bacteria; phylum Gemmatimonadota; class Gemmatimonadetes; order Gemmatimonadales; family GWC2-71-9; genus SPDF01. Next base: position 1,367 of record SPDF01000143.1, read on the forward strand.
CGAGCACCGCATGCATCACCGGCTTCGGTTCGCCGACGGAGAGCCCGCCAATGGCGATACCGGTCCACGGTCCGCGCTCGAGGATCCCCTCGATGGAGGCGCGGCGCAGGTCGGCATGCGTCCCACCTTGGACGATGGGCCAAAGGGCCTGGGGCGGGGAAGCGGGGAAGCGGGGAGGGTCGTCGGATTGGAGCTCGGCGTGCCTGGTCTTGCAGCGGTCCAGCCAGCGGAGGGAGCGTTCCATTCCCTCTTTCGCGAGGGTGTGGTCCGCGCCGCCCGGCACCACATGGTCGAACTGCATCGCGATATCGGCGCCGAGGGCCCACTGGATGTCCACCGACTTCTCGGGGGTGATCGTCCGATGGCTTCCGTCCACGTGGCTCTGGAAGGCGACCCCCTCCTCCGCGATGGTGCGGAGGCCCTCCAGCGAGAAGACCTGGAACCCGCCGCTATCGGTCAACATCGGCCGGTTCCAGTGGGAAAACGCATGGAGCCCGCCGAGCGCACGCACGACATCCTCGCCGGGGCGGAGATGCAGGTGATAGGTGTTACCCAGCATCACCTGCGCGCCGGTCCGCTCCACTTCCACTGGATGGAGGCCACGGACGGTGCCGTAGGTGCCCACCGGCATGAACGCCGGTGTCGCCACGTCACCGTGCGGGGTGTGGAGAGTCCCCGCGCGGGCCTCGCCATCGGTGCCGTGCAGTGTGAATGAGAACATGCCAGCTTCTGTCATTGCGAGGCCACGCAGTGGCCGAAGCAATCTGGTCCGAGATTGCTTCGTCGGCCCTGGGGGGCCTCCTCGCAATGACACAACATTAGAGAATGCACATCGCGTCCCCGTAGGAATAGAACCGGTACCGTGCCTCCACCGCGTGGCGGTACGCCGCCATCATGGTGTCATACCCGGCAAAGGCTGCCACGAGCATCAGCAGGGTCGAACGCGGGAGGTGAAAGTTCGTCACGAGGTGATTGACGACCTTGAAGTCGTACCCCGGAGAAATAAGCAGGCGGGTCTCCGCCGCACCCTCGGCCACCGTTCCGTCGTCCTGCGCCGCACTCTCCAGTGCGCGCACCACGGTGGTCCCGACCGCCCAGACGGCGGCCCCGCGCGACCGTGCATCGCGCACCGCCGCAGCCACGTCCGCCGGAATGTCGTACCGTTCCGGGTGCATCGGGTGTGCCGCGATGTCCTCCTCCTCCACTGGCCTGAAGGTACCGGGCCCGACCTCGAGATCCAGCGACACGATCCGGACGCCGCGTCCCCGCAGACTACCCAGCATTGCCTCGGTGAAATGCAGCCCCGCGGTCGGCGCCGCCACGCTTCCTTCACGGTCGGCGTACACCGTCTGGTATCGGACCTCGTCCTGCGCATCGGGATCGCGGTCGATGTAGGGAGGCAGCGGCAAACGGCCGTACCGCGCGATCGCCTGGTCGGCCGGCATCCCCACGAACCGGACGCGCCGCTCCCCGTCTGGGAGCACCTCCAGCGTCTCTATTTCTGCCCCCGCCCCCAGAGTGATGCGCTTGCCCTCGCGCAGGGCGCTTCCCGGCTTCCCGATGGCGAGCCAGCTCCCGTCGGTGGAAGGGTGAATCAGGAGCACTTCCGCGGGCGCCCCTGACGGCCGCGTGCCGAGCAGGCGGGCGTGACGGACGCGGGTAGAGTTGAGGACGAGCAGGTCGCCGGGGGGAATAAGATCGGGCAAGGCTGCAAACCCGAGATCCTGCAGGCCACGAGAAGGGCGGCGGACGACGAGCAACCGGCTATCGCCCCGCTCTGTGCCGGGCGTTTGGGCGATCAGTTCCGGGGGGAGATGGTACGCGAAGTCGGCGGTGCGGAGGAGACGATCAGCCGTCAAAGATCGTGGCCTGTCCGGACGGCGGCGTGATACCGAAGCGGCGATAGGCGTTGGCGGTGGCGCAGCGGCCGCGGGGCGTGCGCTCCAGGAACCCCTGCTGGATGAGGTACGGTTCATACACCTCTTCGAGCGTGCCGCTGTCCTCGCCGACGGCGACGGCCAGGGTATTGAGGCCCACTGGCCCGCCGGAAAACTTCTCGATCAGCGTGGTGAGAATTCGCGCGTCCATGTCGTCGAGCCCGAACTCGTCGACGTTGAGCCGCGAAAGCGCCTCCCGCGCCACCGGGCCGGTGATCTTCCCCTCGGCGCGGACCTGCGCGAAGTCGCGCACCCGGCGCAGCAACCGGTTGGCCACGCGGGGCGTCCCCCGGCTCCGCTTCGCGATCTCGAGCCCGCCCTCGACATCGGTCGGCACCTGCAGCAGCGCCGCCGACCGGGTCACGATCAGCTCGAGGTCCTCCGCCGGATAGAAATTCAGCCGCTCCACCATCCCGAACCGCGCCCGCATCGGCGGTGTCAGGAGCCCGAATCGCGTGGTGGCGCCCACCAGCGTAAACCGCTCCAGGGTCATGGGGATGGTCTGGGCGTTCGGGCCGTCGGCAATGCGGACATCGACCCGGAAATCCTCCATGGCGGAGTAGAGGAATTCCTCGAGGGCCGGGCGCATCCGGTGGATTTCGTCGATGAAGAGAATGTCCCCGGGACCCAGTGTCGTGAGGAGCCCCACGAGGTCGCCGGCCTTTTCGAGCACCGGCCCCGATGAGGTGCGCAGCTGCACGCCCATCTCCCGCGCCATCAGCATGGCGAGCGTGGTCTTCCCCAACCCGGGCGGGCCGAAGAAGAGCGTGTGGTCGAGCGCCTCGCCCCGACCACGCGCCGCGTCCATGGCGATCTGCAGCGACGCCTTGACCTGCTCCTGCCCGACGAATTCGTCGAGCCGGGAGGGCCGGAGGGCGGCATCCGCGCCGGTCTCCTCTGGGAGGGCGTCGGGTGTGGTGATTTCGAGGCGCTGGGCCATGATTATGGGTCGGAAGGCTAGCTGGCCCGCGCCAGCCAGCGGACCGTCGTTTCACCCGGCACCAGGCGGTGCTTCGCGTGGCAGGAGACGCAGCGGTCGGTGGCTTCGTCCTTGGTCATGGGGACGAGTTTGCGGTTGGTGGAGCCGCAGCGGGTGCACTCCCACTCCGCGGTACGGGCAGCGACGGTCATGTGGTACTTCCTCCCTTGCCGGCGGTCAGGCGCTGCAGCGCCCGCCGCACGATGAGTGACGTGTCTTCTGAGGCGCCATCGATGAGGACGGCGCGGACCGCATCTTCGGCCGCCACCGCCGAATAGCCCAGCCCCGTGAGGGCGCTGACGGAGGCCTGGTCGGGGCGGGCCGCGGCCGGCTCGGACGCGGTCGGTAGATCCTTGAAGCGATCTCGCAGCTCGAGCACCAACCGTTCCGCCTTCTTCTTGCCAATACCGGAGACACTGCCCAGCGCGGCGAGGTCGTTGCCCAGGATGGCGCGCACCGCGCGGTCGGGGCCGAGCGTCGACAGCAGTGCCAAGGCCAGCCGCGGACCGAACCCGCTCGCGGTGAGCAGCCGCCGGAAGACCAGCCGCTCGTGTGCGGTGTCAAATCCGACGAGGAGCCAGTGATCCTCGCGCACCACCAGTTCGGTGTAGAGGTGCACCGATCCGCCGGGGGCGGGTAGCCGTCCGAGCACACCGAGCGGCACCAGCACCTCGTAGGAGACTCCACCCGCGGTCTCGATGGTGACCACATCGAGCTCGACGCCGTCCAGCTTGCCCCGGATCCCGCCGATCATGCGACCTGCCCGCGGCGCGCGCGCGCCATGGCGCCTCCCGCCAGGATGTGATGCGCCAGTGCGACCGCCACCCCATCCGCTGCATCGGCGGGGCTTGGCGGTGCAGCGAGCCGGAGGAGCTGCGCCACCATGTAACCGACCTGCGGTTTCGCGGCGCCACCGCGTCCCACCACCGCCTTCTTGACCAGGGCCGGGGAGTACTCCCCGATCACCAGCCCGGCCTCCTCAGCCGTCAGCAGGATCACGCCGCGTGCGTGCGAGAGGACCACCGTGGTCCGAATGTTCTTGCCATAGAACACATCCTCGACGGCG
>SPDF01000130.1 GCA_004525055.1 Gemmatimonadales bacterium
AGCATGTCGAGGTAGCTGTCGAGCAGGCGCTGCAGAAGCTGCCGGCCGATCGCTTCACCTCGGCGGCCGAGTTCGCCGCGGCGCTCCAGGGCCAGGGCACCGCTTCGATGACACGGGCACGGCCCCGCGGCCCCGCGGCCCAACTGCCCCGCCGCCTCACCTCGGTCCCGCTGCTGGCTGGAGCTGGCCTGCTACTCGCAGCACTGGGGCTCGCCGGTGGGTGGGCGCTCTGGCACCAAAAGCCATCAGCGTTCCCGCCGGTCGTGTCGCGCTTCGCCCAGCCGTTGCCGGACAGCATGGCCTACTTCGAAACTCTCGCGGACCAGATCGTCTATGCGCCCGACTGTTCCGTCTTCGCCTATACCTCGCAGGCCGGAATCGTGCTGCGGTACGCCGATCGTGTCGAGCCGGTGCCAGCACCTGGCGCTCGCCGGGGCACCTTGCCCTTCTTCTCTCCGGATAGTCGGTGGTTAGGCTACCTGGAGGGTCCTCGGCTCATGAAGGTGCCCCTGGCCGGCGGCGCGGCGGTGGCCATCTGTGACTCCTGCCCGGGGTACGCGTTCTCCTGGGGGGGCGATGACTCCGTCCGATATTACGCAGCCGGGGATGCGGAACTCCAGACCCGCCAAATGTTCGACGTGCCGGCCCGGGGCGGCATCCCGCGCGTATTCGCCACGCCCGACAGCGGGTCGGGCGAGGCGTTCCGCTCCCCCGTTCTCCTGCCGGGAGAACGCACCGTGTTGTTCGCACTCTTCAAGGGGAAGACCAGCCGCCTCGCGGCGCTGAACCTCGAGACCGGCGTCATCACCCGCTTCGAGCAGGTCGGGTTTTCTCCCCAGTGGGTGGATCGTGGGTTTGTCGTGCTGGGCAATCAGGACGGCTCGTTGATCGCGTTGCCCTTCGACGCCCGCCGGGCGCGCCCGACCGGCGCCCCGGTGACGCTTGCGAGCGACGTCAACCAGTCCAACTCCTTCGTCACGACCGCTGGAGTGTCGGCCTCAGGATCCATTGCCTACCCACAGTCGGGGGCCAGCGCCCTGCGTCAGTTGATGCTCGTGTCGCGTGCAGGGCAGGCGACGCCGCTGGCCAGCGAACCGAGGGCATTTGACAATCCCCGCTTTTCGCCGGATGGCCGCCGGATCGCGGTGACCATCAGGGTGACCGACGGCCCCGGGCGCGATGTCTGGGTGTTCGATATCGCGCAGCGATCCTGGTCCCGGCTGACGACCGACGGCCTCAGCGATCTCCCGATCTGGACCCCGAATGGCCGGCGCGTGGTGTTCTCGAGTAATTCCGACCTCTGGTGGGTCGCGGCGGACGGGAGTGCGCAGGCCGAAAGCCTCTACGTCGCCAATGGGGGGAGAGTCCCCGGAAGTGTCACGCCCGACGGTCGGAGTGTGGTGTTCCAGGAGTATGCCAGCGGGAGCGACGGCATTCGAACCATGATATTTGATTCGGCCCCGGCCTCGCGCATGATGCTTCCTGCCGCATTCAACGAGTCAGAAGTGGCCCTCTCCCCGGACGGGCGCTGGCTGGCCTACCAGTCCGACGAGGCGAACCGGATGGAGGTGTACGTCCGGCCCTATCCGGGCCCGGGGGGGCGCGTGTCGGTCTCGTTGCTGGGCGGCACGGAGCCGGCCTGGTCGCGGGACGGACGCGAACTGTACTACCGCTCGGGCGATAGCCTGATGGCTGCCGCCGTCTCTCTCGCTCCCACCTTCGCCGTGACCGGACGTCGCGTCCTGTTCACCGGTGCCTTCGTGCGTGCTGCCAATTCCCGTGAGTATGACCCGGCACCCGATGGGCAGCGCTTCGTGATGATCCGCGGCGGCACCACGCAGTCCACGTTGATCATCCTGAACGATGTGTTCGAGCGGTTGGTGTACGAGCGGGAGTTGAAGAAGTAGAAAACAAGATTCCGCTTGAGCTCGTAGCTAAGGCGACGGCTCGGCTGATGTCGCTGAAGCGACACGAGCCACATCACATGTTGTTCCTTTGCGTTCTTTGCGTTTCTTAGCGTCTTTGCATCTTTGCGTTAAAAGCTGTTCAACGCAAAGACGCAAAGAGCGCGAAGGGCTCTTCTTGGGAGTAATCGGTTGACCGACCCCCTGCCCCGCCTCACCGCCGCCCTCGCCGACCGCTACCGCATCGAGCGGGAGCTGGGCCAGGGGGGCATGGCCACGGTGTATCTCGCCGAGGACCTGAAGCACAGGCGGAAGGTGGCCATCAAGGTCCTGAAGCCGGAGCTTGCCGCAGCACTCGGTGGAGATCGGTTCCTCAGAGAAATCGAGACGACGGCGGGGCTGCATCATCCGAACATCCTCCCGCTCTTTGACAGCGGAGAGGTGGAGAAGCGGGAACACGGGGAGGGAGGCCTCCTCTACTTCGTCATGCCGCTGGTCGAAGGAGAGTCGCTCCGCGACCGACTTGACCGCGAGAAGCAGCTCCCCATCGATGACGCATTGCACATCACCCGGGAGGTCGCCGATGCCCTCTCCTATGCGCATGCCCACGGCATCGTCCACCGCGATATCAAACCTGAGAACATCATGCTCGAGGGCGGGCATGCGATCGTCACGGATTTCGGCATTGCCAAGGCGGTGACCGCTGCCGGAACCGAAACGCTGACCCTGACGGGAATGGCCATCGGCACGCCACACTACATGAGCCCGGAGCAGTCCGCCGGTGAGCGAATCATCGACGGGAGGAGTGATGTGTACGCGCTGGGCTGTGTCTTGTTCGAAATGCTCACGGGAGGGCCACCGTTCACCGGCAGCAGCGCCCAGGCCATTATCGGTCACACCATCGGCACTCCACCGCCGTCAGCCCGCTCACGACGCAGTACCCTGTCGGCGGAAATCGACGCGGCCATCACTCGTGCTCTCGCCAAGGATCCTGCCCAGAGATTCGCGACGCCGCAGGAGCTGGTGGAGGCCTGTTCCTCCCCTCCCACCGCAGGCCCCAGCCGTCGATGGCTGGTAGCCGGGGCACTGGTCACTGTTGTGCTTGTGGCCGCCGTGGCCTTCCCGATGTGGCAGAGCGGCCAGACCGCCCGAGCGCGGACCCTCCTCCCCACGATTGAAGCGCTGGCATCACAGGGCCAGTACCCTGAGGCGTACGAGCTGGCGCTGCGTGCGGAGCGGAGGCTCGCCGGGGACACGACCCTGACGCGGCTCCTCGAGTCAATCTCCAATCTCTTGACCATCACGACCGACCCTGAAGAGGCCAGCGTCCACCTCCAGCGTCTCTCTGCAGACTCTGGCGGTGGAGTCGGTGCCGACAGCGTATTCCTCGGCCTCACTCCCGTGACCGATCACCGGATGGCGCGCGCCGAGTACCGGGTGGTCGTACGGAAAGAGGGGTACGCACCGCTCGAGCGCCTCGTGTCGAGCGAACTGGGGCGGTCGGAGTTCGTCGCCGATGCCCACCGGGTAGAACTGGCGCTCCGACTCCTGCCACTCGAATCCGTACCGAACGGTATGGTCGTTGTCCCCGGTGGTCCGTACGCCCTCGTCAGCCCCGACCTGCCACTCGGACTCACCGCCGACCTTCAACCGTTCTTCCTCGATCGGTTTGAAGTCACCAACGCTGACTACGCGGCATTCCTACGGAGTGCCGGATATGAAACGCCGGCGTCGTGGCGCACGGCGACCACGGCCGGCCTCGGTCCCGGGGATTTCACTGATCGTACCGGCCTGCCGGGACCACGTGACTGGGTCAGCCAGACACCACCAGCCGGAACGGGGCAACATCCCGTCAGCGGAGTGACCTGGTACGAGGCTTCGGCGTTCTGCGCGGCCGAGGGGAAGCGTCTCCCAACGGTGTACGAGTGGGAAAAGGCGGCCCGGAACGGGCTGGCGTCACATCGAGGCGTGATCATGCCGTGGGGCTACACCTCGGCGGCTATTCGCACCAACCGCCGCGCGAATTTCGGCAGCAGCGCGGCGGTGCCAGTGGATGCGCTCCCATTCGGCATCAGTCCCTACGGCGCGTACGCCATGGCGGGAAATGTGAAGGAGTGGCTTGCGAACCCGACGGACGGTGGCTTCGCGGTGGCTGGAGGGTCGTGGCAGGACCCCGCCTACCTCTTCTCTGAGGTGGGTGCGGTGCCGGCCACGGCCGCCTCGCCGGCGATCGGCTTGCGATGCGCCCGTACCTCCGGCTCCCCGAGGCGTGAGGGCGGTCAGGGATCCGAACGGCTGATACTCGACGTGCCCCCGCCCGCCTACCATCCCGTCGACGATGCCACCTTCCAGACCCTGCTCTCCCATTACCGATATGATCGTCGTCCGGCGAATGCCCGAGGCCTGGAGCGAGTCGAAACCCAAGACTGGGTTCGGGAGCGACTGTGGGTCGACGGGGTCGGGCGTGACTCCATACTCATCTACCTCTACCTCCCGAATCGGGCACGGCCGCCGTTCCAGACGTTGGTGTACGTTCCGAGTGGGGGAGCGTTCTTCTTCGAGCCGGCGTGGCAGTCCACCGAGCACGAACTCGGACCGCTCATCAAGGGGGGGCGGGCCGTCCTTCTGGTGGTGCTCCAAGGGATGATCGAACGCCCCTGGCCGGCTGCTTTCGCGCTACCTCCAAGCCCCTCGGTGGGTTTTCGGGACCTGATGGTCCGGCACGCCACGGAACTCCGGCTCGGCATGGACTATCTGGAGACGCGGAACGATATCGACCCGGAGCGGCTGGCCTACGTTGGACTGAGCTTCGGTGCGGGATCCCGGCTCCCGTTCGCCGCGGTGGATGACCGCTTTCGCAGCGTGGTCCTGATCGGGGCGGGGATCGATGAACGGAGCCAGCCCACCTTGCCGGAGGCGGCCAATTTCAACTTTGCACCGCATATTACGCCTCCGAAGTTGATGCTGAACGGACGGCAGGACGAGGAGCACCCCTGGAATACCCGCGCCCGGCCCCTGTGGGAGTTGCTGCGAGAGCCGAAGGAGTTGGTACTCCTGGATGGCGTCGGCCACCATCCTCCGGTCGAGATGCGAGTGCCACTGATCAACACCTTCCTCGACCGAACTCTGGGGCCAGTCCTGCGCAGTTCGCCTCAGAACTGAACATCCCGGCACCGGCGGGATGGTGACGACCAAGACCAGGTGGCACCTGTCGCTTCAGCGACATCAGCCGAGCCGCGGGTTTACCAGCGACTCACGGCAGAATCGAAGGCCATTCACAGCCCCGGAGTCCCATTGACCGACCCACTGCCCCGCCTCTCCGCCGCCCTCTCCGACCACTACCGCATCGAGCGGGAACTCGGCGCCGGCGGCATGGCCACGGTGTACCTGGCCGAAGATCTCAAGCACAAGCGCAGGGTGGCCATCAAGGTACTCCGTGCCGAGCTGGCCGCGGTCATCGGTGCGGAGCGGTTCGTCACCGAGATCACCACTACCGCCAACCTGCAGCATCCGCACATCCTGGCGCTGCATGACAGTGGCGCGGCCGACGGCTTTCTCTACTATGTCATGCCGTATGTGGAAGGGGAGTCGCTGCGCGACCGGCTGAGCCGGGAGAAGCAGCTGCCGATTGCCGATGCGGTGCGGATTGCCGGCGAGGTGGCCAGCGCGCTCGACTACGCCCACCGCCAGGGCGTCATCCACCGCGACATCAAGCCCGAGAACATCC
>SPDF01000219.1 GCA_004525055.1 Gemmatimonadales bacterium
ATGTGGATGTGATCCCTTCGGGGGTCGGCCGCACCGGAGAGGCTGCGGGATGAGGTTATACCCGACCGGGGCGGAATTGCCCGAGTTCGGGAGCCCTCAAACGTAACCGACCATCCCCCGTCCTGCTAGGGGGAGGGGAGCTGGTACACCGTCCGCGCCAGCCTGACGATCCCGTCCACCTGCTCCTCGAAGGTCATCCGGGAGGTGTCGAGCTCGACGGCGTCTTCCGGGGAGATGAGCGGTGCCACCGGCCGGGAAGCATCGGCCTTATCCCGCGCCTTCAGCCGCTCGGCCTCCGCAAAGATCTCCTCGTTGGTGGGCTCCTTCCCGCCCTGCTGCGCCAGCCGCCGCATGGCGCGGACCACCGACTTGGCGTAGAGAAAAATCTTGAGACCCGCCTCCGGAAAGACCACCGACCCGATGTCCCGCCCGTCCACCACGATCGGCACCCCCGCCTCTGCGAGGGCGCGCATCCGGGCATTGGCCCAGTCGCGCACCTCCGGCACCGCTGAAACCGCCGACACTGCGGCAGTGACCTCGGGGGTGCGGATCAGGTGCTCGGCTGGCGCCCCGTCAAGGAGCGGGACGAAGTCCTCCTCCTCCGGCCGCAGACCGAGGCCACGCAGGTCGGCCTTGGCCAGCAGGACAGGCACGTCGAGGTTGTCGGGATCGAGACCCGCATCGAGTGCCACCCGGGTCAGGGTCCGATAGAGCGCCCCCGAGTCGAGATGATGGAAGCCCAGCACTCGGGCCACGGCCTTGGCTGTGCTCGACTTCCCAGATGCCGCCGGTCCGTCAATGGCCACGACACGCATTACGCCCTCCTCCTTCTTCCGGCCGCCAGGGCGCGGAGCGATTCGTCAAAACCCGGGTAACTGACCCCGGCACAGGCTGGATCGTCCACCCGGACCTTGGCCCCAGGAAGCGTCCCGAGTACCGCGAAAGCCATGGCGATGCGATGATCGCCAGCAGTGACGACCCGACCGGCCGGCATGGCGCGGCCGCCGACGACCGTCAGCGTATTTCCATGGGCCTCCGCCTGCGCACCGACCGCCCGGAGATTGCTGGCGAGTAGCGCCAGCCGGTTGCTTTCCTTGACCCGAAGTTCGCCCACCTCCCTGAAGACCGTGGTACCATCTGCGCGGCTGGCGAGTACCGAAAGCAGCGGAATCTCGTCAATCAGCCCGGGAATCTCCGCCGCAGCGACCTCAGTGGACGTCAATTCCGCGGGACCCACGATCAGGTCGGCCACCGGTTCCCCGCCAACTTCATGGTGATTCTCCACCGCCACCGGGGCACCCATGCGTGCGAGCACCCGGAGGAACCCGGTCCGCGTGGGGTTCACGCCGACGCCTCGCAGGCGAAGCCGACCGCTCTCTGCCAGCATCGTGGCGCCGATCAGGAACGCCGCAGAGGAGGGATCGCCGGGGACTTCCTGACTGACCGGTTCGATGCGGCCAGTGGGTGCAAAACGGATCCAGTCGCCGTCGTCCTCGATCTCGTAGCCGAATGCACGGAGCATCCGTTCGGTGTGATCACGGGATCGCCCCCCCGGCTCCCGCACCTCGACGGGGACGCCGCCGGCGACTCCGGCAAGGAGCAGTGCGCTCTTGAGCTGCGCGCTCGACACGGGCAGGGTGTATCGGATCCCCTCGAGCGCGCCGCCCTCGACGGTCACGGGCAGACCGTCCTGACCCTCGAAGGTGAAGCGTGCCCCCATCTGCGCGAGAGGGTCGGTCACCCTCCGCATCGGGCGGCGACGCAGCGAGGAGTCGCCGGTGAGCGTGGATGCGAACTCGTGCGCCGACAGGATTCCGAGCAGGAGTCGCGCTGCGGTGCCGGAGTTCCCGCAGTGGAGTTGCTTCGTGGGGCGCTGAAAACGCGCCCGTCCCTGGATCGTGATGTCCCGTCCAGCAACGAGCGGTGAGACCTTTGCGCCGAGCTGTCGGAGGATACGCGCGGTGCTGCGGGCGTCGAACGATGTGAGGGCGCCGCCGAGGCGGCTGGTTCCAGCCGCCATGGCAGCGAAGAGGAGCATCCGGTGCGTCAGACTCTTGTCGCCCGGTACCCGGAGATCGGCGTCGACGATCACGGCGCCACCACGAAACCAGGCGTGCTCGTGGCGGCCCCGGGACTGGCGGAAAACCCAATGACATGGGAAACGCCAGCCAGCCGTGCCTGCCAGGGGAGGGAGGCGCCGATGCCAGCAAGTCCAACGACCGCAAGGGAATCAGGCCACATCTGGATCGCCGACCGGGGGAAGAGGGCGCAAGTACAGGCAAGGCACGGGGTTTGCTATCCTCCGCGAGCGAATCCTATCCCCGAAGCGGCGGATTCTCAACGGCGCGCTGAGGGAGACCACGTGGCCACAATCCTGATTGTCGAAGACAGCCCCGATAACATGAAGCTCTTCCGGACACTGTTGACCCTCCACGGGCACGATGTCCTCGGCATGGCTGGCGGGGACGGGCTGATCCAGCAAATCCTCGAGAGCCGACCCGATCTGGTGCTGATGGATATTCAGCTTCCGGAACGGGACGGGTTTGAGCTGTTGCAGGATATTCGGCGAGAGATTCCGACGGCACTGCCCGTTGTCGCCCTGACGGCGCATGCGATGGCCGGCGATCGGGAGCGGGCGATGGAGGCGGGATTCGACGGGCATATCACCAAGCCGATCGATATCCGGGCATTTCCGGGGCAGGTGACCGAGGCCCTCCGGCAGGAGCCTCCCATCCCCTGAGGATTGCGCAGGGGCAGGCAAGCACTGAAATTGCCAGTATCATTCGTGATTCGAGGAGCCGGAGTGGTCCCACCCCCCAAGCGTCCCAACAACCGCACGGGCAATTCCAAGGAGGCGCTCTACAGCGCGCTCCAGGGGGCTGTCCAATCCGAGCACGGGAAGCGCCAGTCGCGGGGAGCGCGGTCAGGGGCTCCCGGCTCGAGCAGCCGGCGCCTGATGTGGGCGTCACTCGCCGTGCTCGCAGGGGTGGGGGCCTGGCTCGGCGTGACCCGACCCGACTGGATCGTGCCGAAGCCGCCGGTGCCGCATAGCGTGGAATTCCAGGATGCCAGCCTCCGCATGCTCCTGTTCATGGAGTCGCGACGCATTGACAACTACCGCCAGATGCACGGCTCGCTGCCTGCCACGATGGCTGACGTCGGTGTGCCGCCCGATGGGGTGACGTACACCATCAACCCCGATGGGACCTACCGGCTGGATGGCCGCAGCGAGGATTTGAGCCTGACCTTCTCATCGACGGATAGTGTGGAGCCCTTCCTCAAGAATTCTTTCGAGGTGCTGTCGCGCCGCGAGGCACAGCCTTGAGGCACGCGCCGCGGGCTCGGAACGGATTTACCATCATCGAGCTCCTGGTGGTGATGGTGGTGCTCGGCATCCTTTCCTCGATCGCTATTCTCAAGTACATCGACCTCCGGCAGAGCGCACATGCCGCGCGGGTGGCGGCCGACTTCAACGCCATCAAAGTTGCCGTGTACACCTTCTACACCGACGACTACCAGTGGCCAGCCGAGGTCGGAGCCGGCGTGGTTCCTCCCGAGCTCGTCCCTGTCATGAACACTGGGTACTCCTTCATCAAGGATGTGTACACACTGGACTATGACTACTTCCCGATTGGAGGCTCAGGGCCGGGGAGCTACATCGTCGGGGTGACGGTGACGACCACCAATCCGAAATTGATGACCAAACTCGAGCAGATCCTCGGGAAGACGATGCCGTTCCTCTCCTCGGGCGGGTCGCTCACTTATATCATCGTGGGGTCAGACGGGGCGACGTAG
>SPDF01000362.1 GCA_004525055.1 Gemmatimonadales bacterium
ACCGCGGGAACCGCCGAAAAGCCGCGGAAGTCCTGGGGATCGGGGAGCGGACACTGTACCGAAAAATCAAGGCGTTCGGACTCGGCTAAGTGGTTGGTTTCTTGATATTTGCGGGGTGTCACCTCTTGACAGTTCTCAGGTCCGTGTCAATATTGACGATGGTGTGCTCCCCCAGGCCGTGGGTGAGCGCGTGATCTTTTTGATCGACCCCGAAGCCTGCGTGGCCTGTTTGGCCTGTGTGCGCGTCTGCCCGACCGAGGCGGTCGCTGTGGACGGGACTCTGGTGCAGATTGTGGATGAGGCGTGCATCGCGTGCGGACTCTGTCTGCCGGCGTGCCCCCATGATGCCATCCACGCCAGCGGGGAAATCGGTCGGGCGCTGACGGTCGCGGCCCGGGGCGACGGGATTCTCATCCTGAGCGCGGAGGCCACGGCGCATTTTTTCCCGGCCACGCCGGAGCAGGTGGTCAACGCCTGTTACGCGGCCGGGTTCCGCACGGTGCATCGCGGCGTCATCGGCGATGAACTCGTGGCGGCGGAGTACCTGAGTCTTTGGCGTGACGCGGGGTGGGGCACGCTGATCCGATCCACCGATCCCGTGGTGGTCGAGACGGTGCGCATCGATTACCCCGAGCTGGTGCCCTACCTGGCGCCGGTCACGATTCCTGCGGTGGCGGAGGCGCGGTATCTTCGCGCGCAGCACGGGCAGGAGCTTCGTATCGTGTACGCGGGCGTCGCGGCGCCGCGGAATACGCCGGAGCTCGATGCCGCCGTCACCTTCGAAGACCTCGAGCGGATCTTTGAGCTTCGAGGGGTGTCGGTGCTCGGGCAGTCGGATTTCTTCGCGCGGATTCCCGAGGAGCGGCGCAGGCACTTGAGTGCCGCGGGCGGCCTGCCGCTGGCCATGCTCGAAGAGGCGCGGCATGCGAGCCGGCGGTTCCGCACCATGCGCGGCCTGCGGCATCTGCCGGCGCTGGCACAGGCGGTGGCGGTCGATCGGCTTGATCTGGGGTTCGTGGACCTGCTCTCCTTCGAGGGGAGCCTGGACCACCCCCTCCTCGGCCCGCGGGACCAACTCTACTGGCGGCGCGCGCTCGTCGCGAGCGCGGAACCGCCGCGGAGCCCGCAGCCGGTGGTGGATGGCACACTGGTGGCCAGCGTCGGTGCCACTTTCGACATCCGGCCCCGACGGCTGGCGTCTGATCCGACCGCCGTGGCCGCGCTGCTCGAGGCGATTGGTCCGGGCCCCAACGGGCGCCCCTGGGATTGCGGGGCCTGCGGTTTTACGACCTGCGCGCGGTTCGCTTCCGCGGCGGTGCTGGGCCGGGCGACGCTCCGCCAGTGCCCGCCATACCAGGAGCGCCGAGCGGAAGAGGCCTCGCGCGAGGCGGCGGTGGACCTGCTGACCGGACTCGCCACCTTCCGGGTGTTGCGCGACCGGCTGGGCCACGAGATTGAACGGAGCAAGCGCAGCGAGGAAGGGTTCGCGGTCATGTTCATCGACCTCGACCGCTTCAAGCTGCTGAACGATCGATTCGGGCACGAGGCAGGCAACGAAGTCTTGAAGGCGGTGGCGGATGAGATTCGAAGCGCGGTACGCGCCTCGGACCTCGCCGCCCGCTACGGCGGCGACGAGTTCGTCGTCATCCTGACCCGGACCGACCTGCATGGCGCCCGCCGAGTGGCGGAAGCGCTGCGGGCCGGCATCGAAGGGGTCGGGCGCCGGTTGGGCTACGAGGTTGGCGTGGTGACGGCCAGCATCGGGCTTGCGGAGTTCGATCCAGCGAGTCCGAGCGAGGGCGACCTCCTCGTGACGGCCGACCGAGCCTTGTATCAAGCGAAAGCCGCGGGCCGGAACGCCGTGGCCAATGAAGGGGCCGCCTGAGGGCGGTCAGAGCCTCCACAGGCACTTAGCGACAGGACACTGAGATGGCGTTCAATTCCGCAAGGCAGTCCGATGCCGGCTTCCAGGCCGCGCGCACCACTCCGAGTGGTGGGCCCGGTGGCGAAGCGCCCGATCCCTGGGGCGTGCGCCGGGCGGAAAATCTTCTGACCACGCTGGAGGGGATCCTCTCCGCGCGGGTCGTCACCACGCCGCTCGGCGAGGTGAGCGAGGTGCATATCCTGGCCCAGTCGGGCCTCGCGCCGAAGCAGCTGGTCCGGAACATCGAGTCGGCGCTGTTGGCGCAACTCGGCCTCCGGGTGGACCACCGCAAAATCAGCATCGCGCAGACGGCGGACGTGAAGCCGATCGAGGCGCTCGAGAAGGAGGCGGTACGGAGCCAGGCGCTCCACCGGGCCATCCTCTTCGAGGACCTGACGGTTGCGCCGGGCAAGCGGGCGCACCGGATCCTGATCAGCGTGAGCCTCAGTTACCTGGGGCGGACGGAAACGGCGGAAGTGGAGAGCAG
>SPDF01000253.1 GCA_004525055.1 Gemmatimonadales bacterium
CACCGAGCACTGCTCGGTGTAGATGTCGACCGCCTGGAGAGGGTTGTCCTTGATGTAGCCGTAGGCGTACATCAGCATCCCGATGGCCTGGTTCCGCTGGTTGGTGGCGGCCTCGGACTCGTACACATCCCGGAGCACCGTCAGCTGCCGGCCGGCGGCGGCATTGTAGAAGTTCTCGATACTGCCCCAGATCTCGCCGCGGCTGCTGCCCTTCACCATGCTGGTGGCGGTGATGGCCCCCGGGTTGACGAGGGGATTCATTTCGGCGCCGTTCTCGAGCTTCGAGCCGCCAAGGCCCTTGTACGACCATTCCACCGACACGATGGAATTGAAGCGCATGCCGGTCGCATCCGCCCCGATGGAATTCAGGATGAAGTCAGGGCTCTGCTGATCCATGACCAGCGCCATGGTATAGACCTTGGAAATCGACTGGATCGACACTTCGGTCGACTGGTTGCCGGCGGTGTACACCCGGCCGTTGGCGTCCACGACCGCGATGCCAAAGAGCTTCGGATCCACCTTGGCGAGCGCCGGGATGTAATCGGCGTTGGCACCTTCATCGAGGTTCTTGTACTTGGCGTACGCAGCGTCGACGGCGGCCTGGATCTGGGCCGGCGACTGGGCCGCCGCGGGGACGGCGGTCAGCACGGCGCCCGCAAGGGCGAGGCCGAGAGCTCCGCGGCCGAGCATGGTCATATAGCGAGACATCAGCTACCTCCGAGGGTCTGCTTGAAGGAATACTTGAAGGAGACGGCGATGCGATTGTCGTTGTAGTTCCAGTCGTCGGAGAAATTCTCCCGCTGACCGTAGGTGTACTCGATGCCCGCCAGAACGTTCGGGGCCGGGTAGTAGATCAGGTTGACCGCGCCGTAGGCGCCGGCGTGGAAGGCGTCGGGCGACTGCCCGTCGCTGTTCTCGATGTTGAGGTAGGAGTAGCCGATCGAGCTGGTGAACTTCTCGCTCCAGGTGTGGTCGAGGAACGCCACCATGCTCCACATGGGGAGCGCGACGCCGATGATCGGGGAGACCGGATCCGAGAAGTTCTCCTGGATGCCGATGTCCACGGGGGCGTCGTTCATGTAGTTCTGGATCGCCTCGCCGTAGACGCCCTGCAGCCGGAGCACATCGGACTTCCCGATGTTGAGGTTGGAGCTGAGGGTCAGGCCCCAGCCGGTGGCGGAGCCGGAGAAATCGGTCGTCGTGGTGCTGGCGTTGAGGTCTTCCCACTCGATGGCCCGCAGGATGCCGCCGATCTGGATGTAGCCCCAGTCGTGCGCCGACCGGTACTGCGCGGTCAGGTCCGGCAGCGGGAACTTCGCCGCCACGCCGTCAAGCTCGATGCGGTCGCCGTACTCACCTTGGTCGGCGCTGGCGCCGGGGCGCTCCAGCGCGATGTTCAGGAACGATGCGCCCTGGATCGGGGAGTAGCGCAGCTGCACGTTCCGGAAGAAGATCATGCCGTTCGGGCCCCAGTACTCCAGCGTGTTCGGGAAGACGTCGATGTCCATGAACGAGCTGTTGTTCTGGCCCGCGCCCCACTTGCCCAGCTGGCCCCACGCCTTCCGGAGCCGGATGGTGGTCTGCCCGGCGTCGGACCCGACACCGAACATGTCGAACTCGAAGATGGTGTAGAGCTCGCCCGCCTTGGTCGGTACCCAGGACTGGACACCGAACCGGCTCTGCCGGACGCTCATGAAGACTTGTCCGTCCGCGCCGAACTCGTTCTCATAGGCGGGGAGCCTGGTCGGACGCATCACGTCGTACCAGTCGGGATTGATCTGGTCGATCTGCTTGCCGAAGTCGAGCTGCGCGAAGCCGTAGATGTCGAACTTCGCCTTGCCGGGGGCGTCCTGCGCCACGGCCGGGACGGCGAAAAGGACCAGCGCCGCAAAGAGCCAGCCCATGGATCGAGGAACACAACGCAGGTATTTCATCTGACCCCTCCGCAATGGTGAAACCAGCTGGAAGCGTTGGATGTGACCCGCTCGCCGGCAGGCCTTCACCCTCCCGTGGAGAGTAGCGGGAGCCGGGGAAGAGGTAACCTCGGGATTTTACGGGGCTGGGAGGTGGAAAATTACGAGGATTCTTGGCCTTGCCGGGGGCTCAGAATTCGACCAGGCCCTGCTTGATGGCAAAGTGCACCAGCTCGGCGTTGGTGTGAACGCACAGAGTCTCCATCATCTGGTACTTGTGAAACTCCACCGTCCGGGCCGAGATGCCGAGACTCGAGGCAATTTCCTTGGCCGAGCGCCCCTCGGCCAGGAGTTGCAGGACCTCCCGCTGCCGCGGCGTGAGGGACGCGATCGGGTCAGCGGGCTGGTCGGGCCCCTTCCGGATGGCGGCAAGGACCTCTCCCGCCACCTGCGGGGAAATGTAAGTCTCCCCCTTAAGGGCGGCGCGGATCGCGGTAACCAGTTCGTCCGCCGCGGAGTGCTTGAGCACGAACCCCGCCGCTCCCGCCTCGAGCGCCCGCCGCGCGAAGGTCACATCCCGGTGCATGGTGAGGAAGACCACGGGAACCTTGTCACCCCCCTGCCGCAACTGCACCAGCGCCTCGATCCCGTTGAGGTGAGGCATGGTGATGTCAGCCACGATGACGTCGGGCCGCAGCTTCGCCGCAGCCTCCACCAGTGCGCGCCCATCTTCCACGACGCCCACCAGGTCGAATTCGGCCTCCAGAAGGCTCTTCAGCGCCTCGGCGACCAGCAGGTGGTCGTCGGCGAGGAGCAGGCGCGGACGACGCGCGTCGGTCACGACGCCTCCTCCGTCGCAGGCGCCCAGGCGACGACGGTGGTGCCCTGGCCCGGCTCGCTCTCAATGTCCAGGGTGCCGTTCACCAGCCGGATACGCTCCCGCATGCTCGCCAGGCCGAGACTCCGTCCCGCCCCGGGTCGGCCTGTGGCAAACCCCCGGCCGTCATCCCTCACCGCGAGGACACAGCCCCCGTCCAAGTCGCGCAGGGTCACGCTTGCAGCGTGGGCCTTTGCGTGGCGGGTCACGTTGTTCAGCGCTTCCTGTGCGATGCGAAAGAGGCAGAGCGCCGCGTCCCGGCTCAGGTTCCCCGGCGTACCGTGGATCTCCACCGACAGCTGGAGCGAACCGCGCCGCCCGACCCGTTCACATTCCGCTCGCAGCGCCTCGGCCAGGCCGAGTTCGTCCAGCACCGAGGGGTGGAGCTGATAGGCAAGGGCGTGAACGTCTTCGCTGAGCCGTATGAGGCCGTGACGGATGTCGCGCATCGCCTGCGCGTGCGCGCTGTCAGGTGCCGCCTGTTCCGCGCGGCCGACGTCGATGGCCAGTACCGCCAGTCGCTGGGTCACGTCGTCGTGCAGTTCGCGAGCGAGGAGGGCGCGCTCCGCCTCGTGCGCCGCGATCAGACGCCGGCTGAGCTGCCCCAGTTCCGCCTCGGCCAGCTTGCGGTCCGTGATGTCGCGCAACACGCCGAAGGTACG